>CALXQT010000001.1 GCA_944390835.1 uncultured Alphaproteobacteria bacterium
GCAGCGGGAATCGAACCCGCATTTCAAGCTTGGAAGGCTTGCATACTAGCCTTTGTACTATGCCCGCAACAAATTCAAAGCCCTGTGATTATATACTATTTTTGGCTAAACGCAAGTATTTAATTTACCTCTGCTGCCGTGTTTTAGCGTATTCCATGTATAATATTTTCCATTTCTAACAAAAATGCCATATCATACCCACGCGCTTTTAAACGCTGTAACATCAAATGAGCAATATCTGCAACTCCAAGACTTTTGCAAATCTCAACGACTGTTGCTATTTCATCCCGTTCCATTTTATCCGTAGGCATTAAAGCAACCGCCACCCCAAGTTCACGAAGCGAAGCACGCATATACGCTGCTTTATTATCTTTGCAACCATATTCATATAAAGCCGCATATGTTTTCGCATTATTCAGGAATTCGTAATATAAATATGCGTTAGAATTTATATTCTGTGATACGCGTTTTTCGATAGTCTGACATATTTTTTCATCAGAATATAAATATTCTGCAGCTGTTACAGTTGAATCTTCTTCCTCATATAACGCTGCTAGACCGTCTGCTATAGCCTGTTTCCTTGCAGCCATATCTGTAAAGAAAGTAGCGTTTTCTGGACAACCATATTTAGCTAAAACAGTGTAAACTTTGGCAGAGAACGCTTGTTCAAAATATTCATTACTGTCATCTGGCACGATTTCTTTTAACAACAAACTTTCAACCACAGTGCACGCCGGTTTAATTTCAACAACCTCTTCAACCTGTTCAGACACTGGTTCCATATTAGGATTTTGTTGTTCATCTACCACGGTTTCTATTACCGCCCCCGCACTTTCTGGCTGCATCCCTCGTTGTACAACATTACGCCAATTTACAATGCCACCGTCATGCAACACCCATGCTATTGCACCGGCAAGAATTAATACGACAATAAACAACCAAAGCCATATACGACCACGATGTGTACGCTTTTTTGTATGCTCCAACCCAGCCTTGTTTTTCTTCATTCTCTTCTCCTTAATGAAATTTTATCTTATTGGTGGATAACAATCCCCATCCCCTTCTGGACAGCAGTTAAAGCCTAAATCACCCAAATCTGTATATGTTTCACCAGGACAACAACCATTAGAGTCAGGTTTACTGCCATCATTACATAAAGAAACATAACTTGTTCTATGTGCATTATTTTCTATACATACAGCACACAAATAACCAATAAAGACACCGAAGATAAAACAAACTATATCTATAAATAAACTTTTTTTATTCATTTTATTTTCTTTCTTTTTCATATCGTATTACCTGTATTTATTGGCGGATAACAATCTCCACCGTCATCGGGACAACATGCAAAAACCAAATTTCCCATATCTTTAAAAGTTTCGCCTTTACAACATCCATATTGATTTGGCTTAGTACCATCCGTACAAAGACCAGCCGCAACGTTTGCCGCAGCGGTTTCAGCGTCTATATCAATAACTTCTGATTTATCAATATCCGAACAATCTTTATCGTATTGGTTTTGCAAGCCTTTTACGTCGGATTCTTGTGCCACATTGTCTGTTAAAAGATTTATATTTTCTTTTAATTCTTCGCATAAAGCTTCACGTTTACTAATATAATCTTTTAATACACTTTGCACAGTAACAACCGTAGTTTCTACAACAGGCGTTGTATTCTGAGTCGTCGTAGCCGAAGCAGTTGCAGAAGACACTCTTCCTGTTGTACGACGACCTGATGCAGACTTTGAACAATTACTACGATATTGAGACTGTAATTTAGTAAGTTCCACATTTTGCGTTTCATCCAATACATCTATCGCAGAAAGTTCGTTTATACGCGCCTGTATAGTATCGCAATCCGAACGGTCTGTAACAGTTGCTGCAAACACAGGCACAACGAACGTTACGCCGAATACAAATATAAAAGATTTTATAAAATTGTTATTCATTTATTACTTTTTCCATTTTTAAGATAAAGTCTGTTGCTGGATCTATCAGTTTTTCAACCTTATCCAGAAATTCTTGAGCTTCGCGCTGCATGTCCAATTTTTTAAACGTATCTATAACAATTGCAGCATCCCGCTGTCTCATATTTTCAGTAGGCTGTAAAGCTGTTGCAATTTCTATCTCTCGTAACGCTAAAGTTTTATACATTTCTGCATTGTCTTGGCACCCACGGTCAGACAACGTGCTATATGTATCTGCATTAGATAAATGTTCTATATAACTTACACTATCTTCTGGATACAATCTTTGCTTTAACAGTTGTTCTATTCTAGAACAAGTTGATAATATTTCTTTGTGTTCTGCAGTTTGCATAACAGGTTCTTTTTCAATTATTACAAGACGTCCTGCACAACCATTTGTATACACACGATTTAAATCTTTTAATGTATCCACGTTTTCGGCCGTTGCACCATTTGATGTTATGTTAACAATTTCATTAGCGATAGCATCACATTGTTCTGCACTTAAAACTGTTTTTGGTGTGCTAGTGCCATATGTCAATCCCAATAGCAAGCCACAAGCAAATAAGCCCGCCAAAGCAATTGCACTCCAGATCTTATGGCTTGTACTACAACAGTTTATTGAGCATTCCATTTTCTGATTAGCCTTAACATTTTTTGAAGTTTTTTTTGTAACGTTTTTTTTCATCCCTTTCCCCCCATATATATTATATTATTCCACAATTCCGTCATGAATTGTAATTTTTCTGTCGGCACGTGCTGCAAGATTCATATCATGAGTTACGAACAACATTGACATTTTATTCTTACGTACCAAATTTAACAATAAATCAAAAACTGTTGCCGCATGATTAGGATCTAAACTGCCTGTCGGTTCATCGGCTAACAAAATTTCTGGGTTATTCGCCAAGGCTCTAGCAACTGCTGTACGTTGTTGCTCGCCACCAGACATTTCACCAGGTAAATGCCCGGCCCTATGTGCAACATTTGCAGCACGCAATAGTTTCAAAGCACGTACAACTGCGCCACGTTCATCCATACCATTTGCCAACATTGGTAAAACAACATTTTCCAACGCAGTAAAGTCCGATAACAAATTATGACGTTGATAAACGAAACCTATTTTTTGCCTTCGCATCATCGTACGCATTTCATCATCCATTTTTTGAACGGGTGTACCCGCCAATAAAATACTACCACTGGTTGGTTTATCCAACAAACCTACGCATTGCAACAGCGTAGATTTACCACTACCAGACGGTCCGACTAAAGCGATAATCTCGCCACGATGCAAATCAAAGCCACCGCCCTTTAAAATATGCAGCGGTTGCCCCCCTTCCATAAATGTCTTTTTAATATCACGCACCGACAATACTACATCGCCCTGTGAAACCTTTGACAAAGAATTTAATATACCGCTCATTATAAAATTATTCCCTTTCAGTATTGTGTTGCATCATTTTTTGTTTTTTTATTTCGTCCAACATAATTTGTATTCTGTCTGGATGTATAAATATATGTGGTTCGCTTCCAATCAACTTTACAAATTCATTTTTTCGTTGCGCCTTTCTTATCTGTTCTAGATTACCCTTGTTTTCTATATAATACTTTATATCAATAGGGGCATATCCGTAACTTACACCACTCAGTATTTCAATTAAATCATCAAAAGACACATTATTCAAATCTATATCCATTAAATCTGGGTTCAATTCAAAAACTTCATATAATAAATTTCCAATCTGCCTTACAGCAGTATCCGATTTTTGTCTTATATAATCTATCAACTGCACTTTATCAGAATCAGATAAATTTTTAACAGGATCACAGATTTTATGCATTATCTCAGATTTTTCAGATTCAGATAAAGGCAGAACATCTGGATTATTCTTAACAATTTTATCAGTTTCAGATATAATAGATTCTACATACGCCTGTGGATTTTCTATCTGCATAGTATTAAATGTTAATACAAACACCAAAGTTAGAAGCGCTTCCTCAAATTTTTGTGGCGTCATATTATCTGGATACTTGTATTGATAAAACAATTGAAAAGGCAGTTTTATACCACGACTTTGAAGAAAATCCTGATAGTTTTTTGCACTGGACGACCACTTACCACCGGGCACGAGGGTATTATAAACCAAAGTTTTTAAAATCAATTCCAGCTTTTTATTCATTCCGTAAAACCTCTACCGGATCAGTACTTGCGGCTTTCCATGCCGGATATAGGGTGGCCAAAAAAGCCAACAATATTGCCAAAAGCGCGATTCCCACTACTGTACTTGGGACTAATTTAGACGGTAATTCTGATAAATAATACAATTCCGCAGGGAACAAATCCCGCCCCGTTGCCCACTGAAAGAATTGCCTTATAGGCTCTATGTATATAGCTATTATTACGCCAAATAACGTACCAAACAAAGCCCCAAATATACCAATGCTTGTTCCAGATAAAATAAATATTTTCATCATTGAACGCCGCGATACACCAAAAGTTCGCAATACAGCTATATCTTTCGATTTATCTTTTACAAGCATAACTAAACTAGAGACAATATTAAATGCCGCAACAATTACTATCAGCATCAAAATCAAGAACATAACATTTGACTCAACCTGCAGAGCACCGACAAACCCACGATTTAAATCACGCCAATCGCGAACCACAAATCCATCCGGTAATAATCTTGCTAATGCGTCACGGACTTCTTCTGTTTCTTCTGGATTTTTTAAGAACAAATCTATATGCGTTACCCCATCCGGTATATTTAAATATTTTTGTGCGGTTTCCAACGGCATAAATATATAACCAGAATCATATTCATACATTCCCATAAAGAACGAAGACATTACAGGATAAGACATGATTCTTGGCATAGAACCAAATGGTGTGGGCGTAGCATGATTTGCAGAAGCAAGCGATATATTATCCCCCATTGTAACACCCAAAGACCTTGCTAAAGAAGCACCTGCGACTAATTCACCGTCTTGTATTTTATTTAATTGCTTACCATAAATTTTTGTTCCTGTAGCAGTCTTTGCAATCAAATCTTCCATACGAATACCGCGAACCATGGCGCCGGTATTATTACCATTGGCCATTGCCATAACCTGTCCTTCTGCGATTGGTACGATCCCGATAGCGTTTTCAGCAACAACCTTGTTTTGTTTCATTTTATCAATCAAGAAATCGTAATCTTGGATTGCACCATCTTGATAATAAACAACGACGTGCCCATTCATTCCAACAATACGTGACAATAATGTATCATGAAATCCACCCATTACAGACATTACAACAATTAAAGTAGCAACGCCTAACATTATACCTATCAAAGAAACCCATGATATAACAGAGCCGAAACCGCGTCTTTTCGCGGCCAGATATCTAAAAGCAATCTTTCTTTCCAACTTTGAAAACATCTGTATCACCTACATACCTGCACCCAAAAAATCCCTTAAAGCATCACCAACTAATGGAACGTCTGAGCCCGTCGGCAATTTTGCTGCATCCACAATAGATATTATTCGTGGAGACATAAACACAACAAGTTCTGCAAACGGACTTATTAATGTTTCCGGTGTCGTAACAAAAGAATGTGTTGGTATACCAATTATTACATAATTATCGCCCACATCAGAAGGTATATTAAACGAAGATAATTCACCATTACTTGTACGTAAAACTATTTTTGCGTCAATTTTGTTTTTACCGCCATAATCTCCATATTTTCCCGTTGCTCCAATTACTAAATCTGTTTCCAGTCTATCTTCTTTACTGCATTGTCCTATATCAAATCTGGATTGCCAACCATTTGGAATAACAAAAGTTCCTTGTGATATTAAAACAACGTTTGATTGTTGAGACAAAAATTCCTGTAAAGTTTTAGTATTTATTTCTGGGCTAACAACCAAAGCACGTCCAACAACACCAGGTATGGACATTTTTACATTATTCGTTCCAAATGCCGGCAATAAATTCATCCATATAATAGGATTATCCGTACGTGGATACACACGATACACATCAATATCCCATGCAATCATATATTTCTTTGATGCAATATCAGAAATTATTTTTGCAACCTCACGTTCTGTTTGATAATTCCCTTCAAATACCAAGGTTTTATCTTGCCAATCAACTAATAAATTACGAACGTCTGCCCCATGCATTGCGTCCAACAAAGCCATTATAATGCTTTCATTCTTCGGCATTTTTATCATCCATTTAGCACGATGGTCTAGATGTATTTCACCAAATTCTGCATCATATGAATAATATGCCCTTCCCATTTTAGCAATAAGCTCTATGCTGTCTGCCAGGTTGCCAGACGAAATAGAGCCGGATATTTTTTCTGTTAAATCCCCATCTTCAATAACAGATATATCTGTACCTTCTAATAATTTATCTAAAGTTTGTTTAACAGTTAATTGTTCAAACTCATAGTCAGTAACTTTTAAATCTGTCGGTAAATCATCCCCAGTACCCAAACGTATCATTTCAATCGGTTCCTCGGGAACGACAGATACAATTGTTTGATTATCCCAATTTACCTGACAACGTTTTGGTAATTCTATAGAAAAACGCTGTGCGGTATCCGTTGTTAAAGCCGCTTTTTTCGGGAAAATAGGTACTGAATTTTCATCAATAACAAAATTTTCTACAACATTTATCGTATCATATTGTGGAACATCTTGTTGATTTTGTTGAGCACAACCTAAAAACAATCCGGTACCAGTTACCAGCAATATGACTCCTAATAATTGTCTGATTATTTTCATTTCGTTCCCTTATTCTTTTTAAATATTCATAATACGTTCAAATTCTTCCAACGTCATTTCATAAATAGGTTTCTGCGTTGGGGTAGTTAAATCTTTTACTCGTTCATATTGTTCCCCGAAGCGTTTAATTACCGCAGTTACATCTGCTGGCAAAGCACCTTTACTTGACTCTGTTAAACGGCGCCCGTACTCATAAACGTATTCCAATACGTCCGCCAGAAAAAATCGCCCAACATAATTTTCCATTGCGATTCCACCTTTCTGGACACATATTGCCGACATAACCATTGTCATTTGATTATATAAATTTGCCAGTTTTATGAAATTTTGAACTGTTATCGCCATACCATTTCCTATATTCTCTTTTCCCTATTATAAAAACTATTGCCCCCCTAAGGCAATTAAATTATAATACAAAACATGAGAATTAAATATCTTGTTTTTGCGTTAATTTTATCTGCGTGCGCATCTGTCAATCGTGGCAGTATTGATGATGCAACCATATTAAACTGGGAAAATGAATCTGTAACGATGGAACAATTTGTTCGGGACCATAAGGCATGTCTTGGAATAAACGAACCGTCATATATGCCGAAATCCAGAATTGCAAAACTATTATCTCCAAATCAAAGCGGGCTTATGCCAGATTGGGACGGCTTATGGGTAACATTCCAGTCTAATGAATACAAAGATGTCGGTCAACGAGCCTTATTATCAGTACCAAGAAATACGACCTCAAAATCCGTAGGTTCTTATCGCAAATGTATGTTCAGACGCGGTTATCTATTAAGAGCCAGTTAATTTTTTTAGGCTACTCTTTCAAAATAAATGTTTTTATGATATAATTTAACGCATGAAACGCTCAATATGGTTTTGGTTATATTTTATCATCGCAATAATCCTTGCGGTATATTTTGCGACAAGGGTAATTATGGTATGCACGGGGCGTAGTAATTTATCATATATACGAAATTTAACAATTGCGGCAGATATACCGAACAAAGATTTAACACCTGTGGCGACTGCGGCGGCAATTGCCCCCGGCACTAAATCTTATGGTAAAACCATAGACGAAATAAACGCTCGGGTTATGGCAACACCTGGTGTAAAAAACTCGGCGACTCGCCGTCTACCGTCTGGTAATGTTTCTATCCACGTACAATTATACGAAGCGGTGGCACAATGGACAGATGGTGATCATTATTATCCTTTATCTAGTGACGGAACTATTGTCAACAAACCAACAGAAAATAGGAATCCTAATACTGTTGTATTTCGTGGAAATGTTCCGAATGATATATCTGAAATAACAAACACTGCTCACAATATGGTTAATAGCATAGATTATCTAGAATTCATAGAAGACAGACGTTGGAATATACATACAAAAGACGGTATAACTGTTATGTTGCCAGAAAAGAATCCGTCAGTTGCTATTGCCAGTTTAATGGTATTAGACAAAAACTATAACCTTTTATCAAAAGATATAAAAATAATCGACATGCGTGACGACGCACGTATATTGGTAAAATAATAAAATGAACCTTTCTGATTCATCTTTTCTGTGCTTGGATATTGGTACCAGCGGCGTGCGCGGTATCGCACATCGGGTTCGTTCTGGCCATTTAGCAAAATCATCTATGTATGAAGTTGATAGTTTTGATACAGTATTCGCACTAAAATATGTAATTGACGAATTAGAACGTCAAATTGGCAGCAGTTTTGATAACGCGTATATAACCGGGAATTTTGGATCGGCAATTTTTAAGATAAGTCCCAAAGGAAAAAAATGGCGCAGTGAGCACAAAATTAATCAATCTGATATAGGTAGTATGATTTCTCAGATCACGCCACCAGATGGCTATTTCCCAATACATATAATACCACTGCGGTATGAAACCCCGAATATACCAAAGTTATACACACCTGTTGGGTATACAGATACAGGACTAACTGCGATATTCGGTGCGATATTCTATTCGTCAGATGCGATGAGTGATATGACATCAACTTTACACGCTGCGCATATACAGCCATACTCGTTCTATGATCCTCAATTTCTACAAAATTCGGTTCATCATAAAAAGAAAAGTACAGAAATGTACATAGACTTCGGCGCAGAATTTACAAGTGTTTCAATGTGGCTAGACAATGGCCCAATATTCTTTCAAAAAATACCTTTGGGTGGAACAGACATTAGTCAAGAAATAGCAAATAAATTAAATATAAGTTTTGACGACGCAGAACGCATAAAAAGAACAGTTGGCAGTTTAATGCCGAAAGAAATGGATCGCTTTACACCGGCTGACACAGCATATGATTTTTCACGTGCAGATGTAAATAATATAATAGTTCCTGCGATAATAGAAATTTGTGAAAGAATTAAAGAAGCCTGCGCCACACCTTTTAAGCACACCACACCCAATAAAATAATATTATCAGGTGGTGGTGCTGAAATGGAATCGATCAACGACTTTATAGAAAATCTATTTGGTATACCTGTAGAAAACATACGACGTACTGCAACAGTACAGGCACTATCTGAATATATATGGAATCTGGAATCAGCACACAGAAAAGCGTATGAAGAACGTTCTATACGAATGAATAATGCATACAGCCATATTTTAAATATATTTAAACGCCGTAAAAAGAAACAAAAAATTCAATTTATACCTATAATGCCAAGTACATTGTGCTTTGATATGAAAAATCCAGAAACCTATTCTATGTTTCGTTCCGGTGGAATATCAATGATTCATGTTGACATAATGGACGGTTTATACGTTGAAAACATTCGCGGAAGTATATCAGAATTAAAATATATACGATCACGTACTTCTGCGCACCTACATGTACACCTAATGACAGAAAGTCCAGACGTATGGGCGGAAGAAGCGATTAATGCAGGAGCAAACACAATCATAGTATCAACAAACACATCTGGCGTACGTGCGGCCATACGTACAATTCATGCAGCAGGACGTCGCGCCGGTGTCGCATTAAACCCAGATTCATCTATAGAAATTCTGAAACCGATATTACGCGAAATAGATGAAGTAATGATCATGGGGGTAAAACCTGGGGCTGCCGGACAAGATTTTAACGAAGCGTGCCTACGTAAAATATCTATTCTTGCATCAACAAGAAAAAAGCACGGTTTAAAATACCTAATCTCTGTTGACGGCGGAATAAATGCAGATACAGCCCAAAAGTGTTGGTCTGCAGGCGCAGATTTATTAGTCAGTGGTTCTTACCTTGCGAAAAGTTCTGATTTTCCTTTAGCGGTACAAAATCTATTAAAGAAATAAAACCCCAATAAAGGGGTTTTATTACAAACAATGCTTTCCTTTGGGATGTGGGTTCTAAAGCTTACAAAAGCCCATATAATGCAAAGTTTGCCGCGTTGTTAACAACACTATAAAAATATATACGGCACTTTATTTCTTCAACAGGTACGTTTTCTTAATTATTTTATAACTAATCTACGTTTATCACCGTCACCAGATAAATAAATATGAATTGTATTTTCTGGCAAGATGTCTGCTGCTATATCTGGCCATTCTATTAAAGTGATGTCATTCTGAATAGCATAAGGCAAACCAATTTCTGTCAGTTCAGATTTATCTTCTATTCTATATAAATCAAAATGAGAAATACCGTCATAATTTTGAACTATTGTAAAAGTCGGACTGGGTACAACTGTATCTTTACCACGCAGCGTCTGAATTATTGTCCTAGCTATTTCTGATTTGCCCATACCTAAATCCCCATGCAATGCGACAACGCAGGGGGCTTTTAAAGTCTTCGCAAAATCCTGTGCCCATTTACGTGTTTCTTCGACAGTTTTTGTTATAAATTCTTTCATTTTACGCGCCCATTTTCCAACATATGAATCATTGGTTTATAATCTGGTAAAGGATATTTTTCTGCTTTTCCTTGCAAATAAAGAACAGTCTGCTTAGCACGCTCATAGATATTATACGGGTAACGTATTCTGAAAAATTTTTTCTTAATGAGCACAACGAATTCGGCCGCATACCAATCTTTATATAACGCCGATACATAAATGCCATTTACACTTACGACTTCTGATTTATCTATCATAATTATTACTCCAATAATAACAAATTGTCTTCTAGTTTATGAATTGCGTCACGCAAATCTGCAGCTGTTTCAAACTCTAAGTTTTCAGCAGCACCTCGCATCTGTTTAGTCAATTTCTTAATTTCTTTACGCAAAGATTCTGCATCCATGACACCGTCAGAAGTATAAACAAAGCGACGCTTTTTATCAATCTTTTCTTGTTTATCACCGACTTCGTTAAATACCGCTTTCGTAATAGTTTTAGGGATTATATTATGTTCTTTATTGTATGCCATCTGTTTTGCACGACGACGAGCCGTCTCGTCTAGAGCGGCTTTCATGGAATCCGTCATATTATCTGCATACAGTATAACCCGACCATTTGCGTTACGCGCTGCCCGTCCAATGGTCTGAATTAACGAACGGGTTGAGCGCAAAAAACCCTCTTTATCAGCATCCATAATAGCCACTAATTCGCATTCGGGCACATCTAAACCTTCACGTAATAAATTTATTCCGACTAAAACATCAAATTTACCCAAACGTAAATCACGTAATAAATCTATACGCTCTAGAGTTTCTATATCACTATGTAAATACTTTGCCTTAACGCCATTTTCAACAAAGTAATCTGTTAACTGCTCTGCCATCTTTTTAGTCAGCGTTGTAACCAATACCCTGCCCTTAACTTTCTTTACTTCATCTAATAAATCATCAACCTGATGCGTTGTTGGTCGTACCTCACAAACAGGATCTAATAAACCTGTAGGTCTAATAACTTGTTCTGAAACTATTCCACCTGACTGTTGTAACTCCCAGTCTGCTGGAGTTGCAGAAACGAATATTGTCTGTGGTCGCAACGAATCCCACTCTTCAAACGTTAAAGGTCTATTATCTATACATGCCGGTAAACGAAAACCATATTGCGACAAAGTTTCCTTTCTTGCACGATCACCACGTGACATAGCGCCAATCTGTGGTACAGTTACATGACTTTCATCTATAAATAAAATTGCATCTTTTGGTAAATATTCAAATAACGTCGGTGGGGGTTGTCCTGGTGCCCGCCCCGATAAATAACGTGAATAATTTTCAATTCCACGACAAGTTCCAGTTGACTCCATCATTTCAATATCAAAATTCACCCGCTCACGCAAACGCTGTTCTTCTATGTATTTCATATTTTCGTGAAAATACTCTAACCTATCTTTTAAATCAGATCTAATTTGTCCTATAGCTTGCAATATTGATGGCATTGGCGTTGCGTAGTGAGTGTTAGGGTATACCGCAACTCTATCTAACTTACGTAATTTTGCACCAGTTAATGTATCAAATTCCCAAATTTCTTCTATTTCATCCCCCCAGAAAGATAATTTCCACCCTCTATCCTGAGAGTGAGACGGAAACAAATCGAGTGTATCACCACGCACACGAAAACACCCACGCTCAAAAGCCATGTCATTTCGCTTATATTGAATATCAACCAATGCATGCATAACATCGGTCATGCTTATTTTATCACCAGCATGTAAAACTACCTTCATTCCAGAATATTGTTCTGGTGCTCCCATACCATAAATAGACGACACAGAAGAAACAACGATTACATCTCGCTCTTCCAGCATTGCACGCGTAGCACTATGGCGCATACGATCCAGTTGCTCGTTTATCGAGGCGTCTTTATCAATATAAGTATCTGTGGTCGGCAAATAAGCTTCTGGCTGATAATAATCATAATATGAAACGAAGTATTCAACGTGGTTGTTCGGGAAAAAGGCTTTCATCTCAGTATATAATTGTGCAGCAAGTATCTTATTAGGTGCCATAATCATAGCAGGTCGCCCTAACTCTGCAATAACATTAGCCATAGTAAATGTTTTACCAGAACCTGTAACCCCAAGCAATACTTGACTGCGCCGCCCATCAAGAACCCCCGCAACCAACTCTGAAATTGCCTGCGGTTGATCCCCCATAGGTTTATAATCACTTTGAAGATCAAATATTTTTTTATTCACAAGGTATAATATAATTCATTATAATCAAAATACAAGGAAAGAGAGAATGGCCCTGAAACCCAGATATAAACGTAGAATTCTTTGGTCCCTTATTTCGGCATTAGGGGTTTTAATTATGGCGATTGTATTAATTCCGCCAATGATTAACTTAAACTATCTGAAACCTAAAATAGAACAAACAATTAAAGACCAAACTGGGATAGAAGCAACAATAAACGGCGACGTAAATTTCAGTTTATTGGGTCGAGCAACACTTGTCGCACATAATGTTTCTATTGATCACGGTAAAATTGGTGCGATGATGTTCAGCGTGCCTTTTACAAGTATTTTTAATTTAGAAAATGCAAAATTAACAGGTAAGTTAACTGTTTATAATGCTGATTTTGCACTTAATACACTTATTCCGCACAGTTTTAACACTCCTGTAGAAATATATCATTCTGACATAACTTTTAAAAATCGAGATTTTGAAATAATTCATGCCACATTAGATAACGGCAGACTAATTGGTGTAATACGAACAAGAAATCATAAATATGATGTAGACTTTGAAAATGACTCTTTTTACGTTAGAAACCAAAATGACAAACTAGAAATATCTGGAAAATTATTTGCGGACGGTGGTGCTCGTGGCAGTATATCTATGGAAACAGATAACATAAATAGATGGTTTGGTTTTGCGGAACCCAAAATAGAAAAAACTATTAAACTTAGTATGAATTTTGATTGGGATGGCAACCACGGATGGGATTTTCAAAACATAGATATGGGTAACATTAAAGGAAATATAACCATTATGCCAGACGGTGCCAAAATAGTTCAATTAAAAGGTAACAACATAACATATGATTTATCTTTCCTAACAAAAGCTTCCAGAATTTTTTATAAAACAAAATTTGATTTAGATTTTACTGGGGCTTTAAAATTTGGTGATCGTGTTTTCAAACATTTAAAAATAGACGCAACAGGTACCAATGATGCTTTAAGCATAACTAATATAGTTGCAGACGATATCGCTATAACTGGTGGAAAAATATATGCTGACGGCGCGCAAGACTTATTAATAACTATGCCCTACGACGGAATACCAGCAACTTGTGTATTTTATGGTACCCCAGAAAATTGGAGATGCACAAAATTTGCATATGCAGATTATGTGGGTGCTTTATCTGTATCACCTGAAGAATTTAACTTATTGATTTATTCACAAAAGCCTATGCCAGAAAGAAGCGACGTTATAAAAAAACTATTAAAACTTGCTCCACGCGGATATGTAGATTTTGAATTTTCAGATATTGCAGGAACATATGACATAGATGGGGATAAAATAATTCCCACCTATAAATTTGCATACGGGAAATCCCTAAACTGGCTAGATCCTAATTTAACTCAGATGCCTAAATTTATGTACGATGACGTTGGCGACTTTTCTTGGGATGGAGATTTGATGCACTTTAAACCTTATTCTGGTATATGGGATCTATATTTAACAAAAACATATTTCTATATTTCTGGTATAAATGCTAAAGATTGGTTCCCAAACATTGATTTACAAGCATTTAACAATATGCCATATACGATATCTGGAAACTATAGCGGCGAAAATGCTTCTAATCTAGAAATAAAACTTGCAAATCAAACTTTTACTGGGACGCTTGTTGGACATAAGTTAACTTTACACACAGATATGTTGAATATAGATTCTTTTATCAATCAAAATTATTTAGATAATTATGAAGAACTTGGATATTTAACTGCTGCCCCTATAACAATTCCTTTCTTGTTGCCAATAAACATATCCTTATCTGCAGACGAATTAATTTACAACGGAACTATATTTAAGAACTTTGTTTATTCGTTAAAACCAAATATTCAAACATTTTCCATTACAGATAATGATAGGGGCAATCTACTTGCAACCTTTAAACGAGATGGAAGTAAATATAATATATTTGCTCAATTAAATAAATTTGTAATAGACGGCAGACTATTATCTTCTACTATGCCTTTGAACGTACGGGACACAATGATCACGGCAGAAATAAGAATGGATACTTCTGGAAATATTGCTCATGATTTGGAATATAATTTAGCTGGGAATATGGATCTAACCTTTGAAGGAGGCTATTTAATTGGTATCGGTGTTGATGAATTTTTTGCAGCAGCAGATACAATTACTACGTTTAATGCAGAATATGCATTATCATATGCGCTTGAAAAAGGCGAATCAGAAATTAAAAATATACACATTATAGGCAAATATAAAAACGGTAATTTTGAAACAACTAAACCTGTCGCTCTAAGTTTACGTCACACGGATGGTGTTGGTGAACTATCTATATCCGATGGATTAATGAGTGCATCTTTTGATTTAGTGCTACGAGGCACATCCCCTATACCAGCCCCAATAGACTTAACCATTAATCCAGATGGAACTCGTAAATATTCTCTATCAGATATTATGGTTAATTTTGATCCCACATTCATGAGAGATTTTGTAAGTACGCACAATAAATTCTAAGAAAGATTTTATCTTTTATTAGTTTCTCGTAAGAATACATCTCGTGTGATTATATTTCCGTTATCGTCTGCATAATATCTGTACCGTCGTCCAATAGGTGCGCTATAAAAACCACCGGCACAAAACTCTATACCACGCGTGTCACGCACTAACATTTTATTACTACCTATTAAATCAGCCGATTTCCCCAAAAATAATATATACAAAAAATTTAAAATTTTATGAGATGTTGCATTGCGCGGTGCGTATAAAGCATTTCCACGTTTTATTAAACCGGACAATCTATAAATATCAGGAT
>CALXQT010000002.1 GCA_944390835.1 uncultured Alphaproteobacteria bacterium
CTTGTCAATTGCATAACCTGTTCCTGATATACGATGATGCCATAGGTTTCTTTTAATATTGGTTCTGCACGCGGGTGAACGTATTCAACTTTTTCCTCGCCATGCATACGCGCAATAAATTGAGGAATAAACGCAATAGGTCCAGGACGGTTCAACGCATTTAATGCAGAAATTTCCAAGAAACTAGTAGGGTGCATTTTACGCAGCGTTTGTTGTACAAACGGCGCATCAAACTGAAATATACCTTCTGTCATGCCAGACTGCCACAACTTCATGGTTTTTTCATCGTCTGTCGGTATTTTATCTAAATCAATGTTTATTCCACGAGTTTGTTGAATTAACTTTATTGCGTACTTCAATACCGCTAATGTTTCTAAGCCCAAAAAGTCAAACTTGATCAATCCCGCAGATTCCAAATAATGTCCATCAAACTGACACGAGGGCAGGGCATTTGCCGGATCACGATACACCGGAGCAATCTTTGTTGTTGGACGATCACCAATAACAACACCACATGCATGTTGTCCTAAATTACGTAACGAACCTTCTAATTCTTCGGCAATGGTAACTACTTTGTTCATATCTTCATCAGACTGCAATATGGTTTGAATTTCCGGAGACGCATCAACCGCATCTTTTAAAGTTTTTGCATCTTGTGGAATCAGTTTAGACAATCTATCTGATTTTGAATACGGAATTCCATAAACGCGACCAATATCTCGTATGGCACCGCGAGCTTGTAAACTGCCAAACGTTATTATTCTACAAACCGAATCATGGCCATACTTATCACAAATATATGCTAATACCCGTTCGATTCCAGTCGGCTCAAAATCAACGTCAAAATCGGGCATAGAAATACGATCAGGGTTTAAGAAACGCTCAAACAACAAACCATACTTTAGCGGATTAACATGCGTAATTCCCAAAGCCCACGCAACAATAGATCCCGCACCAGAACCTCTTCCGGGCCCAGTTAAAATATCATTCTTTCTACACCAATCAATATAATCTGCAACTATCAAGAAATACCCTGGAAAGCCCATATTAATAATTACGCCCAACTCAAATTCTGCTTGTTCATAATATGGTTTTGTATCTTTAATACCATGCTGTGCTAACTTTTTTGCCAATCCTGTCATTGTATGATCCCGCAACATCTGACATTCTTGCTCCAAATCATTTCCAAAGCGCGGTAACAATGGCTTTTCATGAACGTTAACCATAAATCCGCAACGGTTTGCGATAACAACAGTATTTTCTATCGCTTCTGGTAAGTCTGAAAATAAATCTATCATCTCATCAGCGGTTTTAAAATACTGTTCCGATGATTTCCGCGGTCTATCTGGGTCTATTACTTTAGTCTGCCCTAAAACACAACTTAAGGCATCTTCTGCTTCATAATCACGGCTAGTTGCAAACATAACGTCATTTGTCGCAACAATAGGTATGTTTTTCTCCAGCGCTATTTTTAAGAATTCTGGTTCTGTTTTTATCTCGTCCGCCAAACCATGTCGCTGAATTTCCATATAAAATCTATCACCAAAAATGTCTAAAAATTTTTGAGCATATTGTCGAGCCTGTGAATTTTGAGCGTTTAGTATAGCCATACCAACTGGACCTGTCTGGGCACCAGACAGACAAATCAGACCCGCATTATGATCCGCCAACTCATCCAAAGTTACATATGGTCCTAAATGATGATTGTCCTGACGCATGTACATAACTCGACTTAATTCACATAAATTTAAATATCCATCATGATTTTGGGCCAAAAGAACAATTCGAGAAAGAGCAGGGGCACGCAATATCTTTGGGTCGGCATTGTGATGGTTCACAGTTATTTCTGTCCCAATAATTGGTTGTACTTTGTTTTTCGGCATAACGTCAGAAAACTCGGCGCAGCCGGACATCATATTTGTGTCCGTTAAAGCACAGGCTGTCATATTATTTTTTATACACAATTCTGGAATTTGCTTTATTTTTATGGTACCTGCACCTATAGAAATTCTGGAATGTGTACGAAGATGAACGAATTGATTTTCCATACCGGCACAATAGCAAAAAAATACGTTCCAGAGCAACAGCAAAATAAAAAAATATTTATTTAAAAAAATCCCCAGAAAACAAATAAAAAAAGCCCCTTATCGGACCTTTTTACATAACCTTTCCTTGGGTTGGATAAAAAGTTAGTTGAATTTTTTCCCATTTTTCAAACTCACCCGCCGGCAACATTTTAAACGGCTGACATACGTCTATCGCTGTACGTATAGTATCAAGAACATAGGCAAAGGCTGGATCAGTTTCTGCACGCGCCGCCGATTCAAACCAAACATCACGAACAGTACCATTGCGCCGCATTGTTAAATGTGCCACCGCACGAATATCAGAAATATCTGGCCGTTTAGTATCTATGTTCCAACAGCGAGTCATCGCCACACGCAAAGCATCTACAACAGACACAGTCAAAGTTCTATCCAGGGACACAACTTCGCGATTAACTCTGACAACTGTTTTTTTCTTTTTCGGTGCTTCTTCTTTCTTTTCTTGTTGTTCCACAGGTTTTACGACCGGTTCTGGTACGTCTGGAACCTTTGGTTCCTTTTCAATCAATGTAGGTGCAACTATAGGTTCATCAGATAAATCCTCTACTGGATCTGGGACAGGAACTGGTGCCGGCTTTTCTGGTTCTGGTTCAGGTTCTGGCTCAGGTTCCGCATCGGCATTAACATTATGCAATATCGTTTCATCACCACCAACACGTACCGCATTTAGATCAATTTCTAATATTTCTATTCTATCCGGCGCAACCAACATGGCGCGATCAACAACCAATGCAAAGGACGTCAACATTATCGCAATTAACAACAGATGCCCACAAACAGACATCAATAAATTTTCTGATGAAAATCTATTACCCAAGTTCATTATAAATTAATCAGTTTCTAATTGAGTACGTAATCCAACTTTCTGAAAACCAGCTGTTTTTAATTTGCCCATAATAGACATGACAGCACCATAATCAGCCGCCGCATCACCATTTATCATAATTGTTAAATCGGGGTTTTCACCACGCATTGCAATTACACGTTTAACAGCATCTTCTTGTGACATTTCTGTTTTACCGACATAATAATGACCCGCCGCATCAACACTTATTTGAATTGCATGATCGGTACCGGTTAAAGCAGAATTACCTGCCTTCGGCAAATTCAAATCTATACCTGTTGTAAGCATCGGGGTGGTTACCATAAATACAGCCAACAATACCGTCATGACGTCAATCATTGGTGTTAAAGACATAGTTGCATCTGAATTTTTAAATCTTCTGCGCGACATTGTATGCCCCCGATTATTTCTTTGATTTAGAATCTTTCATTTCTTTACATGTTTCAATCAACGTTTCATATAAATCATCTGATTTCTTGCTGAAATATTGATACGCAATGGCCGCTGGAACCGCAGCAATCAAGCCAAGCGCGGTTGTCCCCAGCGCAGTAGCCAACCCAGGTGCAATAACACCGATGGACACAGACTGATTAACACCAATTGACGCAAAAGAGTCCATTACCCCCCAAATAGTTCCAAACAACCCTATAAATGGCGCAACATACGAAACCATGGACAAGAACCATAAGTTTCTATCAAACGGACGAATTAATTTATCGGCAATCAGCGATAAATTATCACCATTTTTAACACGCGCCGGATCTTTTTTATGAGAATGCCACAGACGAATTTTTTCTATAATAATCGCCCATGACATAATGCTGCCAAAAACCAACACCAAGGAAATGAATAAAGTCATCATATCCCCAGTAAACAGCGTTAACAAAGAAAACGTATTAGTCATTATTTTTCCCTTTATTTATAAAGTTATTCATTAAATAGTATAGCGACACTTTCTGGTATGCGCTTTGGTTGTAAATTCCCCCCTATATATGCCGCAGTTGCATATAGTATAGCACAAATATCACCATCTTTCACGAACTTTTGTTCGACAGATAATGACGCGGCCCCCATTTTAGTAACAGTTGTTTCTACAACGACCGTATCAGCCAAAAACAATGGTTTGATATATCTGATATTTAAATCCCTAACAACAAAGCCTATATCACCATCAGGAAATTTCATCCCACGCAGCACATCCATACGTGCGCGCTCTGCAATTTCTATATAACGCCCATGGTAAGCTATACCGCCAGCATCCGTATCAGCATACGCAATCGCAAATGGAAATTTATGAATTTTCATTTTCTACCCCAACAAACGAATTTGAATCAATGTTTAATTCATTCTTTAATCTTTCTGAAACCCGAGACTTTATTTCATCGAACACTTTACGCAAAACCGGTTCAAAGTCAAAGCCTTTTGCAAAATCTTCAGAGAAAAACAATTTCCAATAAAAATTTTTATTATATTCACCCACATAAGACAAATCTTTAGCACACAAATGTTGAACAGTTGTATCTAATCTATCCAACGCCTTTACTAATTTTGACTCTGGTGACACACGTTTTTCATACTCATTAAAGCAATCTGCCACGTATGGATTTTTCAACATATCTATAATTTTATTAATTGCACATGCCTCTTGCATACTTTTTTCCATACGACACGCATCATTTTGCTGATGCAAAGGAATATCATGCGCAATCGCTTCTGGTAAATCATGCAAAACGCATAATTTCAACACCTTTGACATATCATATTTTCTAACAAAATACGATTCCATGGCAATTGCCATCATAGCCATATTCCAAGAGTGAGATGCCACAGACTGTTGCGCATCATCTGACATACGCGTTATTCTGTATTCGCATTCTAGCTTTTCCGCTATTTTGAAAAAATTTACTATATTTTTCATATCGGACCAATTTTATTTTTCTAAACCAAGATGCATATACCCAGCATCCGTCACGATACGACCGCGTGGGGTACGTTGTATAAAGCCCAACTGCATTAAATATGGCTCTATAACGTCTTCTATTGTATCTGCTGGCTCAGACAATGCAGCAGCTAAATTTTCAATCCCGACTGGACCACCAGCATAATGCTGTATAATTGCATTCATATATTCACGGTCTAATTCGTCCAAACCGCTGTCATCTATGTGTAACTGAACCAAAGTTGTTTTTATCGTATCGGCAGAAATAGCGTTTTGTCCTAGTGCTGTTGCAAAATCTCTGGCGCGTTTTAATAGACGATTTGCTATACGTGGCGTTCCACGTGCGCTTTGCGCTAATTTATATGCACCATTTTCATCGATCGGGGTCCCAAGAATGTTTGCACTACGCATAATTATTCGTGCCAAATCATCTGGCGAATAGAAAGACAAACGTAAATCAATACCAAACCTATCACGCAAAGGATTAGATAATAAACCTGTACGCGTAGTCGCACCGACCAAGGTAAATGGGGGCAGGTCAATGCGGACGCTTTTTGCAGAAGGCCCCTCGCCAAGCATTATATCTAACTTAAAATCTTCCATTGCAGAATATAGTACTTCTTCTATAGCGGTCGGCAGCCGATGAATTTCATCTATGAACAAAACGTCCATCGGCTCAAGAGAGGTCAAAATTGCTGCTAAATCCCCTTGTTTGGTTAACATAGGTGCAGAAGTAGCACGAAAGTTTGTTCCTAATTCATTTGCAACAATATGTGCCAATGTTGTTTTACCTAACCCGGGGGGGCCATACAATAAAACATGATCCATTGCCTCGCCACGTGTTTTGGCACCAGAAATGAAAACCGAAAGGTTTTGTTTTAATGCTGTATGCCCAATAAAGTCAGACAGTGTACGGGGCCTAATAGACGCCGTCATTTCATCTGGTATATTAGGATCTAAAAATCTTTCTGTACTATTTTGCATATTACAACAACTTGTTATCTGCGTTTTCGCGTCCTACATAGGCCTTTAAATCGTTATAGAACTGGCGCAAATCGGCCGGCTGAGAATAATGGTCATCCGCGTTCTTTACTCGTATTGTTTCTAAATCTATTTGAGCTTGTTTTTTTAATATCTGAGTCAAATGCGTTGCAAAAGCTTTTGCCTCATCAGATTCATTTGCCCCCTGCAATAACAACCCACGATTTGGTCTTGGAGACAAAAAGGCAAAATCCGATACAGACGGGTCAGGTGATACAAGTGCGAAACCGGAAACTTCTGGTCTACGCATCATTGCCTGCAACACATACCATGCGCCCAACTGATTTCCCGCCAGCCAAATACGATCGCTATCCTCATTTTTGTTTTGGATCCAGTCTATTACCGTTGCAATATCCAACATGTTTTCAGATGTAGTACCGATGGCCCCCTCGGAATAATTTACACCACGATAATTAAATCTGATTACAGAAAAACCGATATCCATAAATGCCCTAAACATAGCATAAGACACACGATCATTCATATGATATTTCTGACGTGGGTTACCCGACAAGACCACCGCCAACGGCGCCGCCGGGGCATCAGATTTATGATATACTGCATGTAATTTACCGGCTTCACCGTCAATCATTATATCAACCATATTTTCGCCTTTCTTAATCTTTAACAACAAATCTTGTTTTCTATCGTTACTTATAGAACAAACCGAATGTAATTTTCAACAGAAATTTTTGCTTTGACACACAGGCCGCGAATGTTTTAATATTTATCAGAGAGAAAAGGGCTTTAATATGACGAGATTCATTTTAATGGCATTTATTGGCAGTTTATTCGCATTCAGCGCAAACGCTGCAACAGAAAATATAGTGTATGATAACTTTCAAACCATATACACAGAAACACCAGTTCAATCTTATTATGCGTATCCAGATGATCCTAATTTCATTCCGGAAACAGAATTTATGGAACGGGCAGATAGCTTGGATTATGATCTGAACATTGAAGAGGCCAGACAAATAGAATCTATGATGCATCCTGGGGTTTCCTTTGGTGAAAGACCTATGATTATATGTCGTAATTTCGGTTGCACTCGGCTGAACGACAGAATTACACGCACCTTTCTGTTTAATAGTTTAGCGAATATGTTCATGATGAATGAATATTCTCGTGTTTATATCTGCGAAGCGGATCCTTTTTCTCGTGATTGCTTGCAATCTGGGATATCATTCCCAGTACGCAGTGGTATTGCCAATGCTTTAGTAAAAATACCGAAAGCAACGATATCACAAGTTAACCTTTCAACGGGATTATCAAAAGCAACCGTTGGTATGACATATGAGTTTCTGGTAAATGGTATTTCTCGCACGTGCGAACCGACCATAATGGATATAGTTGTACCTATTAACTCTCAGGCGACTTTATCTAACCGTGAATTTACCTGCAATATGACCAGCGATGGGTTAAGTAACGTATCTTTACTTGTAAATATAGACTACATTGACTTGGACTACGGTATTATTGGTGGGTATTATTCTTTAGGAATGCAGGGACCAACCACAGGTGGCGGTACAGGATACGCACTGTTTAAGACAGAATTTACAACCGGTGGCATGCAATTTCGTGCAGCAGTTACAGAAACAGACGGTATAACTGGTGCGAATGCTATGCTGACAATACAACCCGGTGAATACGCAGTAGAGCCATTGAAAAAATAAATTCGCAGTATATATTATACTGAACAGCGAAATTTATTATATGAACAAAACAATTTTAATTATTGACGATGACGATATGTTGCGCAAAACGTTAGCACGCGGGTTGCGCGATAATTCCTTTAACGTTTTAACAGCTGACAGTGCCGAAACAGGAAAAGAAATATTAGCCCGGATACAAGCAGATGCCATTGTCTTAGATAGAATGATGGGCGGTAAAGACGGGTTAAGCTTTTTAAAAGAAATGCGTTCACAGGGGTTGAATACACCCGTAATAATGTTGACAGCCATGACGGGGCCAGAAAACGCGATTGATGGTCTGTCCGGCGGGGCTAATGATTATCTGGCCAAACCATTTCAATTAAAGGAATTGGTATTACGCTTAAACAATATTATAAAGACAGACAAAACACCAGACACGAAATTACCGAACGGGTTGATCTTTACAGATGAGGAGTTTTTTATAAACTCTGGTGATAAAAATAAAACTCCACGTATTCTGCCTTTATCTGGTGAAGAAAAAAAGTTACTTCGCCAATTAACAACGCCTATTGGGAATATTGCTGCTGCAGCCCCAATGGTTGCAAAACGCTTGCGCAATAAATTAAATGTTGTATTATCCAATATAGATATAATTACTATACGTGGGCGAGGTTATAAATTAATAGATATCCAAACCGACGAAAACAACGATGGTGACACGAAATGAGACTGATACCACGCAGCTTTTTATGGCGCACAATTTTAATGATATTAGTACCGCTTATAATAGCGGAGGTTATTATTGCCAATGTGTTTTTCGGCAACCACTGGGCACGTGTTCATGCGACTCTTGCACGAAGCTTGGCGGTCGAGGTTGTAACAATGATGAACTTCATTGATAACGGCGATATTGATACTGCAAAAACAATGGCAAAAAACATGGGAATTAACGTTTCCATTAACCAAAAACTAAATCGTCCGAAAGAAAATGATAATAACTCTCGTGAAACCGGCTTGTTGGCGGAAGAACTTTCTAAGCATCTGAAACGTCCGGCTAAAATATATATGGACAAAGGTAAAAGGTTAGTTTTCATTGACGTTCCAAATAATGACGGAAAAATTACAACATTTGGGACATCTTTATATCGTATTTATTCTACAAGTACAGAAGTATTTATAATATGGTTAATTGGATCTATATTAATTGTATCTATTTTAATTACTCCATTTATAATTATGCATACACGTAGTATTCGTCGTATTGCCAAAGCCGCCAGCAGATTTGGTCGCGGGCTTGATGCACCCGGGTTTCAACCAACAGGTTCCAAAGAAATACGCGAAGCTGCTGCTGCTATGATTACTATGAAGGAACGTTTAAACCGCTACAACCGCACCAGAACAGATATGCTAAATGCGGTAAGTCATGATTTAAAAGCTCCTTTAACGCGCATGCGTTTAGCCATTGAAACCAACGATGCCTCAAAAGAAGAACTTCTACAAGACATTGATCGCATGACAGAAATGGTAAACGGCTACTTGGCCTTTGCACGCGGTGAAATCCCGGAAATAGAGCAAACGACTGAATTGCCGGCTATGCTATTAAGGATAGCACGTGATGCGGCACCAGATAAAAAAATTATAACAGAATTTCCAGAAGAACCAGTCCAATTTTATGCCAGACCTATGGCATTGGCTCGTGCTTTCAGTAACATAATTGAAAATGCGGCCCGTTATGCAAAAAAGACAATCCGCATTACGGAAAAAGATACTGATGAACAAGTAGAAATTATTATAGAAGATGACGGTCCTGGTATCCCAGACGACAAAAAGAAAGACGCCTTACGACCATTTGTTCGACTAGATGAATCACGAAGCGAAAAAACTGGTGGCACCGGGTTGGGCCTCTCTATAGCGCAAACCGCTATTGAAAACCATGGTGGCCAAATGTTTCTGGAAAACAGTGATATGGGCGGTTTAAAAGTAAGAATTGTTTTACCAATATAAATTTTACGAGTATAAAAAATGAATCTATATAAGTATGTATCTGACGCAATAAACGATAAGTTGGGCTTTATTGCAAATTTAGAAACGCCGCGTAATAGATCTTTTGGCGATTTCTCAACAAATGCTGCTATGGTCATGGCAAAACAAGCAGGGAAAAATCCACGCGAAATTGCTGCGGAAATCTTACCAAAATTGTCTGAACTGAATTTTATTGAAAGCGCGTCCGTTGCAGGTCCGGGTTTTATTAATATTAAACTAAAAGACGACTTTATATGGCACGCAGCAGCACAAACTCATGACAACGTTTCGATCAACAAACCGTTAACAATTGACATGGACTATGGATCTTATAATGTAGCAAAATCCTTGCATATTGGTCATCTTAGAACATCTATAGTTGGTGATACATTAAATAGAATTGCTAAACATCTGGGACATAAGACGATATCTTATAACCATATGGGGGATTGGGGGCGGTCTATGGGTTTAGTTATCGCATGGATAAAGCGCAACCATCCAGACTGGCCGTTTTTTCAAAAGAACTTTGATGCGACCGCTGATTATAGTAATTATGCTATGCCAGTTGAAGAATTAGACACATATTATCCAGCAGCAGCGGCCTTGGCAAAAACGGATGAAGATTTTATGGAAGAGGCTAGGATAATTACAGCCGAACTTCAACGCGGTCATCCTGGGTATAATGCGCTATATAACGTTTTTCTACCAATATCGTTAGAATCCATGATGGAAACGGTAAAACGTTTAAATATAATGCCTTTTGATAAAAATCTTGGTGAAAAAAACGCCGCGCAATACATAGAACCTGTTGAAAAAATGTTACGCGAAAAAAATCTGCTTGTAAAAAGCGATGGCGCAGAAGTAATAGTTGTAAAAAAAGATACAGACACAGCACCCATGCCACCGGTTATGTTTTATAATTCCCGAGGTGCTGTTCCATATGACGCCACAGATATAATGGCGCTATATTATAGAAAAATTACCGACAACCCGGATAAAATTATATATCTGACCGATATAAGACAAAAGTTACATTTTGAACAACTGTTTAGGGTGGCAGAAATAACAGGTTTGTTTCCACCAGAAAATCTTGAACACATCGGATACGGAACAATAAACGGGGCAGACGGGAAACCATTTAAGACACGCGATGGCAATGCCGCAGGTTTAAACGATATTATTGAAATGATAAATAACGCTGTAAAAAAGCGTGTATCTGAAAGTGGTAAAAATTTACCACCAGAAACAATAGATTCTATTGCACTTGCTGCTCTTAAATTTAATGATTTAATGCACGACTTACGCTCAGATTATGTATTTGATCCAGATGCGGTAACCAGTTTTGAAGGCAGAACAGGCCCATATATACTATATACAGCAGTACGTCTAAATAGCGTTCTAAAAAAAGCGGGTGAAATAAAAGCCGGCCCATTAGTAACATTATCTGATGACGAACGCAACTTGCTAATAGAAACTTTGGATTTTGAGCGCACAGTTCAAAGCGCATTTGACAATCGTGCCACGGATATGATTGCAAATTACGCTTACGATTTATGCCAATTAATAAATACATTTTATCATAATTGCCCAATTTTACGCGAAGACATTGATGACAAAACAAGGGGTCAGCGTTTGACAGTAACTCAAATTGCTCGTGACACTCTGGCAACAACTATAGATTTAATGGGATTAAAAATTCCAGAAGAAATGTAATTTATTATACGGTACAATAATACCGTATCGATTTTTCTTGACATTTCTGCTATAGCGGGGCATAATTGTCCCGCTAAATTTAATAAAAAGGTAAAAAACATGGCAGCGACAAAATCGTTAAAAAAATGCGAATTAGATCCAAAATGGTATCTGATTGACGCAACGGATTGCACGCTGGGACGTTTGGCGGCTTATACTGCAAACATCCTGCGCGGCAAAAATAAGCCGACATGGACACCGAATATGGACTGCGGTGATCATGTTATCATCATAAACGCAGACAAAATTGCTTTGTCTGGAAAGAAAGCCGATAAGACAAAGTTCTTTTGGCATTCTTTATGGACAGGTAGTACCAAAGAACGCACTCTGGGACAAATGCGTGAAGAAAAACCAGAAAAGTTAATATTCAACGCTGTAAAGCGCATGATGGGGCGTCGTACGGCAGTTGCTTTGGCAAATCAACGTTTAACAAAACTACATGTTTATGCTGGCGCAGAACACAAACATGCTGCACAAAACCCAATTGTTATCAATTTTGCAGAATTGAACCGTAAAAATAAAAGGGGCGAATAATGACAGAAGAAAAAAAGACTGTAAAGAAAACAACAGCCAAGACAACTAAAAAAGCAGCCCCTGTAAAAGCTACGGCCAAAAAGGCGGTTGCAGACGTAAAACTATCAAATGCAACTTATGCGACAGGCAAACGTAAAGATTCCGTTGCGCGAGTATACTTAGTTGCAGGTAAGGGACAAATTATCGTTAACGGTATGCCGATGACAGAATATTTTCGTCGTCCTGTGCTGCAGATGATTATTGCGCAACCATTTGGTATAACAAAACGCGAAACTGCATATGACGTACACGCCATTGTTATGGGTGGTGGTTTATCTGGTCAAGCTGGTGCTGTAAAGCATGGTATTTCTAAAGCTTTGGAAAAAGCAGAACCAGATTTACGCAAGACTTTAAAAGCAGCGGGCTTCTTGACACGCGATAGCCGCGTTGTTGAACGTAAGCACTTCGGTCGCCATAAGGCTCGTCGTTCTACACAGTTCAGCAAACGTTAATACGTTTATCAGACAAAAATCCGCCAAATGGCGGATTTTTTTTGAAAAAAAGCATCAAAGTTTGTATTGCGTTTATAAAAAAACTGTGTATAATCACTCA
>CALXQT010000003.1 GCA_944390835.1 uncultured Alphaproteobacteria bacterium
CGACGAAGAAATAGATGTTCGTGTTTTAATGCCTTGGGGTGATATACAAAATGAAAAATTGATTGTTTATACACTAAACATTCCAGATGACGATGATGAAGAGCACACCGAGGCAAAAAAGATTTGGGTTTGGCACAGTGAAGACGATGAACGTATTTGCGATGATTGTGCATCACATAATGGTGAAGTATTTGAAGACAAAAATGATATTCCAGATGTTCCTGTTCATCCGAATTGTCGTTGTTGGGTGGAAGAAATAACATTTGATGAAAAGGGTAAAAAAATTAGCAGTAAAAAATTTGAGGTTGCACAGCAAAAAGCGATAGGTAACCAAAACGTAAACAATGTTCATGATACCAAAGAGCCTACATTTGCAAAGCCCATAAACACAGAAAAAGGCATGTTTGCTAAGTTTGATGGGAAATCATTAACTATATATCGTGACGACAAAGCAATATATGCATTTGATGCAGTATCTGGGAAACCAGGTTTTCAAACATCGGAATATCAAAATATGAAGAGTACTGGTCCGATACCCGAAGGGACATATGTAGCGCGACAATCAGAATTACAAAATATAACACCGTACGGGCTTATAGCCGGAATTACGAATGGCGGAACGTGGCCAGGCTCTTTGTATTCTTGGGGAAGTTCGCGCATATGGTTGGAACCGTCTAAGGAAACAAATACATACGGACGTGATAATTTTAGTATTCATGGTGGATGGAACTTAGGGTCTGCGGGATGTATAGATTTGACTGGTCAAATAAATATGTTTACTTCTTGGTTTGAAAGCACTGGAAAAGATTTGCTGCTTTATGTAGAATACTAACATAGTGAAGTTTCAAAAAGCATTTTTATGGCTGTTATTTTTATAGCACATCCATGCAAACACAAGCATTGTTGTTTAATACATATTACGATTTTAATAATAGCACTAAATTTACTCCATATGTAGGTTTTGGTTTGGGGGTATCTCATTTGAAAGCAATTGTAGAAAATACGTCTAAAGATGATGTTGATTTTTCAGAATCTAGATCTGGCAGTGATTATAATTTTGCATATGCATTGGCAGCAGGTGTAGAATATAAATTATCGGAAAAGTTGGCTTGTGATTTGCAAGTTCGTTATTTTGATTATGGCAAGGCAACAGAATCTGTACAAACCAGGGATGATAGATATGGTTTGGAATTTGATGCTAAATCAAGCGGAAAAGTTAACGGTTTTGATGTAGCGTTAGGTTTAAAGTATATGTTCTAACTTGTTAGAAATCCTCAGCGTATGCTGAGGACTTCGTTGTTTTTATAAACTGTGGTCAGTTTAGTAATTTTACATTGTATTTTTAATTGTTTTATACAACGAATAGTTACTATGCGAGTTTATATTATTGGAATGGTTGGTATTGATTTTTGTGCCTATTTATGATATACTTACTTGTGAAATATAGGACGGCAGGTGCCGTATTTTTTTATCCCGCAATCGCGGGATTTTTTATTAGTGAAAATAGGGGCAATAGTATGAAAATCAGCGATAATGGTATAAATATGTTAAAACGATTTGAAGGCAGTATTAAAATCGGCGACAAGCATGTTGTTTACGATGATAAAACAGGGAAACCTGTCAATTCAGATAAAGAATTACCTAAGGGTGCAACAATTGGTTATGGTCATTTGATAAAATCAGGTGAAGATTTTAAAAATGGTATCACAGAAAGGCAAGCGACCGAAATATTGCGCTCAGATATATCAACGGCAGAACAGGCAGTTAAAGACAATATAACTGTTCCGCTATCTCAAAATCAATATGACGCACTGGTATCTTTGGCATATAACATAGGTGCAAAAAACTTCGCTGATTCTACAGTTGTAAAATACGTAAATGATTCAAATTATCATAACTCAAAATACCCAACATTACAATCTGCTTGGAAAGCATGGAACAAATCTGGTGGCAGGGAAGTGCCGGGTTTAAGTAATCGCAGGCACCAAGAATTTAACCTATTTAATAATTAAGCATTTATTGTTTTACTGGCAAAGCATATAAAAGTTGTTGAATATAGATTTTAATTATTTCAGGGGAGGTATTCGTTGCATTTTATCCAACCTCTGTTCCACAGCCAGGGCTGTACACATCAGGATATTGCATAGAGTAAGTAAGCCTAGAAGGATATCATTTTCTGCTTGTTCTTTGCATATTCTGTATCAATTATTTTGTATGCAACATTTTTATAACAGTTTTTCGGGCGTCAATAATTTATGTCATTTGTGCGGCAATTGGTGTTATGAAAGACACTATAAAGCTAAAATAGGACGTTTTTATGATAATATAATAGTTCTGGTTACAGTTTTTCGTTAATTCAAACATCTTGCACCGATCGTAAAATTTAACGTCCCAAAAGGGACGTTTTATTCTGAACCTAGTTCTATATTTTTGATATTAATTTCTTCGTCTTTTATATCGAATAAAATATCATTGTTTTGTATGTTTAAAACCTTTTTCAAATCTTCTTGGGCAAGCTGTATATATTTAACATCAGATTCACGCCCAACAATAGTGATAGAGGTTATTGGAGTTTTAACAGAACATTGTTGGCCCGCTTTCACCTTACGGGCTTGTTCTACGACCGAAACAATCACTGTATATAAATCATAATTTTCACCCATAGATTTATATTTGTCTGCATTCGGATAAGAATGTGCGTGAATAGATTTGGTGTCGTTCCCCCAAGGTCTCATCTGATACACTTCTTCAGTAATGAATACTAAAAATGGAGCGAACATCAAACAGAATAAATCAATAGACAACATCAATGTAGCAACGGCAGATGTATTTTCTTGACTATATGCCCGTCCTTTGACGATTTCTAGGTAATTGTCACAGAAATCCCAAAATAACTTTTCTGTCGCTTCTAATGCAGCTACATAGTCGTTTGCTTCAAATGATTTACGAGATATAGTTATAGCATTCGCCATCTTTACGATCCATGCGCGATCTAAAGGATTGGTTATACTTGTTATATAGTCGGCATTAATATCTATCCCACTGCTCTTGACAATGTTGAATACGAATTTAGATGCGTTAAAGAACTTGGTGCATAATTTTTTACCTTGTTCCATAACTTTTTCTTCAAATGCAGCGTCTATACCTAACCTAGCACGACCAGCCCAGTAACGAACCGCATCAGAAGAATATTTTTCTATTAAGTGCATAGGTGTCGTAACATTACCCTTAGACTTACTCATTTTTTTGCGGTCCGGATCTAATACGAAACCGCTAATGTGTGCCTGATACCAAGGTATTGTGTTTTCCGTAGCATAAGCCTTCATAATCGTATAGAAAGCCCAAGTACGAATAATATCATGCGCCTGTGGACGTACATCAAATGGTAGTGAAATATGATGTCCCACCGGTGCAAATTCCATCGCAATTTGTGGTGTTAGTGAAGAAGTTGCCCATGTATCCATAACGTCCTTTTCACCAACAAACCCGTTAGGCATACCACGTTGCGCTTCTGTATAGCCGTCTGGAACGTCTGTCATAGGATCTACAGGTAATTGCTGAAAGTTGGCATAAATCGGTCTAGAATATATTACGTTACCCTTTTCGTCAATAGGATACCACACAGGAAATGGAACACCAAAGAACCGTTGACGAGAAATGCACCAGTCTTGATTTAAACCGTTTACCCATGCCTCGTATCTAGACAGCATATGGGCAGGATACCATTCAATTTTCTTTCCTTGCTCAACAAGTTCCTTTTTTATACGTAGAACATCCACAAACCATTGACGAGAGGAAACAAACTCTAATGGTCTGGAACCTTTTTCATAAAATTTTACTGAGTGTGTTAACGGACGTGGTTCGGCAAGTAAGTCGCCACTTTCACGTAAAAACTCAACAATTTGAGCTCTGGCTTTCTTTACAGTCAGACCAGCAAGTCTATTGTAATAATCTCGCGCCCTGGAAGCATTTAATGATATGAAATTACCTGTCCCATATTCTAATGAGATTAATCGACCGTCTTTGCCGACAATTTGTTTAATTGGCAAACCTGATTGTTTCCACCATTCAACGTCTGCAGCATCTCCAAAGGTGCAAACCATCATTATACCGGTTCCTTTTTCTGGGTCTGCATGCTCGGATGGTACGATTGGTACAGGTATATCAAATAAAGGTACGATCGCGGTTTTACCAAAGTATTTTTTATATCTTTCATCATCAGGATGAGCAACCACCGCAATACAAGCCGGTAAAAATTCAGGACGTGTGGTTGCTATCTTAATGAATTCATCTGGTTCGCCTTGAATGGAAAATTTTATGTCGTGGAAAAAACCAGCCATCTCTCTATCTTCTATTTCTGCCTGAGCAACCGCAGATTGGAAATCTACATCCCACATGGTCGGGGCCTCTACTATTTTGCAGAATCCCTGCTGAACTAAATCTAAGAAAGATTTTTGAGATACCTTTATTGCACGTTGAGAAATCGTAGAATACATCAAATTCCAATCATATGAATGACCAATTCTACGGAATATCTCTTCAAAAACCCTTTCGTCATTTTGAGTTAATAAATGACATGTTTCTATGAAATTACGACGTGATACAGGAGATAATTCTTTTACATCTTCGACATGTTGTGGAACAAAGTCTTTGTCGTATGGTAAGTCCGCATCACACGAAATTCCATAATAGTTTTGTACACGACGTTCTGTCGGCAGACCATTATCATCCCAGCCAATTGGGAAAAATATTGCTTTACCGTTCATTCTTTGCCAACGAACTTTTATATCCGTTTGGGTATAACTCATAATATGACCAATATGTAAGGAGCCAGATACTGTTGGTGGCGGGGTATCTACGACATATGTGCTTTCCCGTGGTGCGTCTTTGTCATACGCATAAACATTACTTTTGTCCCAGAAAGACATGCAACGTTGCTCTATATCCAGAAAATTTAATTTAGGATCTAACTCTTTATTTTCTTTATATTTTGGCATATATATACCCTATTTTCTTAATAATACGATTTTAATCGCAATTGTATGTGTTGTACTAAAAACAGTCAAGTATTTTCTCGGTTTTTTAATATTGTATGCTTCTATTTTATTCTGCACAGGAATGTTTATACCAATAGTTTTTGACTCATCTAGATTTTTGGCATAAAGATAATGTCAGTCTTTCAAATTTATCCATTGTGTATTTCTTTAAAGGTTTGATGTCATGACTTATTTGTGTGTTTATAGCATATGGATACGATAATAGTTTTGTACCATCTTCGCTGATTGTTAAAGTTCTGAAGTTTTCTGGTATTAAACAATCATTTTCATCAAAATATAAGTGCATCGATTGACCGAAGGCGATTAATTTTTGTGTGTCTTGCATTATGTTTAAACGATACTCTAACGGCATAGCGGACATTTTTGAGGATATAATGCTTTGTAGGTCTTGTTTTTGTGATTTTTTCGCTATTGCATTTTTTATTCGTCTTGAGAATTCGGATAAGTCCATACATGGCTCTACACCATATTGCTGTGCGTATATCATGATATCTTTAGGGCTAAATATATCTAATGTTGGTTCCTTGCGATTTATTTTTTGCAGTGTCTGGGCATAGTTTTCATAAACATGGGTACCAGCCGGCATACTTTCTGACAGTAAAACGTAATATTGAAATGTGTTAAAAAGATCTATATAGCACCATAATGTATTATGCTGACTGAAAAGAATCATGGTGTGATAAAGATTAAAATTTGTTTTTAATTCTATGAATGAATCTATTGGGTTAAGGGGATAGAAAGGTATTATTGGATAATTAAAAGTTATCGCTTGGATGTTTGGACCTGTTTTTTTGATGTCAAGTCCCCCCTTTAATATGTCAAAATCTATACCCTTGTCTAGTGCGTAGTTAAATGCGATTTTTGCAATACCGGTTTTAAAATCGTTGTTATTTATATTAAAATCATACGAAATAATTTGTACGGGTATTTTAGATATATCACAACGCTGTTCGCGACTTAAATCTGGGCAACTTACGACTTTACCGTTTTTTATATTTGCATGGTACAGTTTATCTTTATACGAAACTATACCGCTATAGGCAGGGGTGGACTTTGTGTTATTGGTTTTAGAAAAATCATCAATATTTCCAATAATCGGGTTAAAAATTTTTGTAAATGGTGCATCTATACAACTGCTAATATAATTGTTACATTCCGGACAGCATATGTCTTCGGATTCATATAACCCACCTAGCGCATTTTGTATGACATGTTCGCGACTACGTTTTGTGATTTCTTTTCCGCAATAAACACAAGTTTTTCTACCCATATCACAAAATATAGTTCTAAAAAAATATTTTGTCAACAATTAGGTATTTTTGTGGAAGATATGTATGTTTTGACATTTCTTATGGCTTTTTTTATAATTTAGGAAAACTTGCATAATGAAGGAAAAATTAGTGCCGAAAGTTTCTGTGATAGTCCCATGTTATAACGTTGAGCCATGGGTTGAGCGTTGTCTAGAGAGTTTAGTTAATCAAACTCTATCGGATATAGAGATTATTTGTATTGATGATAAGTCTATAGACAATACATTAAAAATATTAGGACGGTTTGTAAAAAAAGACAAACGTATAAAACTAATAGCACATAAAAATAATATGGGAGTGTCGGCTTCGCGTAATGATGGATTAAAGGCTGCATGTGGGGATTATGTAGGCTTTGTTGATCCAGATGACTTCGTAGATTTTGATTTTTACGAGAAACTTTATGAAAGGGCGATAGATACAGATGCTGACGTTGTAAAAGCAGGAATTCGAACCGTTGATTTACAAAATGGGCGCCAAACGGTAAATAATAAGATTCCAAAGCATATTTCAGATTTTTCTGGGGCTTTTTGGTCGGCAATATACAAACGTGATTTCCTAAATCGTTTTAATATAAAATTTGATGAAAAACTAATATTAGGTGAAGATACACTATTTGTTTCAAATGTTGTGTTAAATACGTCTAATATACAATTCATTAAGGATACGTGTTACAATTATTTTTATCAACGTCCAGGTTCTTTGGATTCAAGAACTTTGTCACATGTAAGGGCGGAATCAATTTATAGTTCTGTTATTCAAAGATTAAAATTGATAGAAAATGCAAGTTTGTCTCATCACGATAAGGAGTTGTTTATAGATAAGCACGTTTTATTTCAGATAAAGTATAATATATTTAAAACTTTTGAAGTAGATGCGGACAGAAAGAAGTTATTCGATTTATTGACAGATATATACCAAAAGTACGGGTTGAAAAGGTACTTTATTCACAGATTTAAAGGCGCTTATTTTAAATTTATAAAGACATCAAACTATGGTGCGTTTATTAATTATAAATTAAAGAGGTTTTATTTATTTTATTTTTTACCGATAATTCGTATGGAATATACAGGTAAGAAAATATATATCAAGTTATTTGGTTTTATCCCGCTTTTTAAAATAAGGTAAATAAGTATGGGCAAATTAAGAAACTTTTATAAAAACATAAAATATTTGCTAAGAAATCGATTAGAAAATCAAGAGTTTTTAAAGTTAACATATGAAGATGTTTTGGAAAACTGTTTGTATTATCTACCCAATACAGACGTTCCAAGACCAAATATGTATGGTATTTCTGAAACATTAAAGTTATTGGTTGATAAAGATTTTAGTATCGCACGCTATGGTGATGGTGAGTTAAGAATAATGCGGGGCAGTGGGATCAAATTTCAAGAATACAGTGAAAGTTTAGCTGAGCGGTTAACAGAAATTTTAAAAAATAAAAATAAAAAACTATTAGTTGGTATTCCGCATATATATTTTTACCCGCACTATGTGCCGCATGCAAATAAGGCAGAAAAAGATTACAGATATTTTAATGTTCCGAAATTAAGACGGCAAACTCTGGCTAATATAGATTTAACTACGAAATATTGTGCGGCAGAAATATCAACCTTGTTTGGAAGTTCAAAAGAAACGTATGATGCTTTTAGGTGTATTTGGAACGGCAAGGAAATAGCTGTCGTTACATGTAAATCATTATGGGACGGCGTTCAATATAATATATTTGATAATGCAAAAAAAATACATAATGTATGGGTTCCAAATAAACATGCATGGTCTGAAAATGACAGAGTTTTATCAGAAGTTAGTACCTTACCGAAAGAGACTTTAATAATTTTAATGTGTGGTCCTGCGGCAACAGTATGGGCAGACGATTTATCTAAAATGGGTTACAGGGCATTGGATATAGGTCATGTATTAAAAGGGTATGATTTCTTTATGCGTGATTTGCCGCGGTCGGCAGAAAACGTAAAACGCTTTTATGCACCCGATTAGGAGATGAATATGAATGTAAATACTGTTGGCAATCGTTGTACAGGTTGTGGGGCGTGTGTAAACATATGTCCTGTTGGCGCAATTAAAATGCAAAATTCAGAAGATGGTTTTTTATACCCGAAAATTGATACAGATAAATGTATAAATTGTGGTGTATGTGCATCAGGTTGTCCGGCATTGTTTTCTTCTTTTAAACCGAAAACATTTCAACCTATATGTTATGCAGCTTATTCTGATGACGACAATGCATTACGTAGTTCCAGTGGCGGTATGTTTGGAATAGTTGCTAGTGATATTTTAAATAATGGCGGCTATGTATGTGGTGCCGCATTTGATAAAGATTGGTCTGTAAAGCATATTATTATATCCGACGCGGCAGATTTAGATAAGTTGCGGGTCAGTAAATATGTTCAGTCAGATACAAATAATGTATATGGAAAAATAAAAGATCTTTTGGATGCGGGGAATAAGGTTCTTTTTTCTGGTACACCATGTCAGATTGCGGGGCTGTACGGATTCCTGCGTAAAGATTATGACAATTTATTAACTTGCGAAGTTTTTTGTCATGGTGCACCATCACCGATGGTATGGAAGCGCTATATAAAAGAAGTATCAGATGGCAGAAAAATTACGGCAATAAATTTTCGTGATAAAGAAAAAGCATTAAATAATAAATCTTGCCCATATAATGTGACATTTTATTTTGATGATGGTCAATGTTTAACGAAACCTTATATTGAGTATCCTTATATGAAAGGTTTTTTACGAAATTTGTATTTAAGAAAATCTTGCGCTACGTGTAAATTTGCAAAAACACCTAGAGCAAGTGACTTATCTTTTGGTGATTTCTGGGGATATCACAGGGTTGATAAAAGACGTGACGTGAAAAAGGGAATTTCCGCGGTTTTGGTAAATACAGAAAAGGGTAAAGCGATATTTGATTCTGTCCGGAAAAACTTAAGTTTTATTCGCCCCGTTCGGTTTTCTGATATTGTTTCTGGAAATCCTGTATTGGTAAAAGCATTACCAGCTCATAAAAATAGAACTATGTTCTTTGATGACTTTAATAATAGCAAAGATAAAGCATCTGATATAATAATGCGTAATCTAGAAAATAGGGACGTTGCCATAATGAACTTTGCGTCACGGACGGATAATAATTATGGTGCAAGTCTGGTCGGGTATGCAATGGAGCAAGCTATAAAATCTGCTGGATATACTCCTTATACAATTGCGTTTATGCCGGCAAAAGAAATATATCGAAAATCTAATCATCATGTTTTTTGGCGTTTTCAGCGGAATTTCTTAAATGTTACGGGAATTTGCGCCAGCAAAGAAGATTTATATGAACATATTAATGATAGGTTTGATAAGTTCGTCATCGGCAGTGATCAAATTATTCGGCATCCATGGCATTATAACTTTGCGTATTATTTAGATTGGGTTCATGGGAACAAGTCTTTGCTGGCGTATGCGCCTAGTTTTGGTAGAAGTAAGCTGGGAATGGGATTGTTTTCTAAGCATTTGGCCAGAAAATATTTGTTGCGTTTTGACGCATTATCTGTGCGCGAACATAGTGGCGCAGAAATTATGGAAAAAGAATTCGGGATAAAAGATGTTCCTGTTGTTTGTGATCCAACAATGTTACTTACTGCGCAGGATTATCAACCAATAATTGATGCTGCGCCAAATGTACAGAAAGATAAAGAGTATGTGGCCTATTATTTATTAGATGCGTCACCTGACGTTTTATCCGAATTGGGTAAGAAATATCAATTAATAGATGCCTATAGAGATGATAACGGTGATTTCAGAGAGATTGGTCAATGGTTGGATATAATTAAAAACGCCAAATACGTTGTTACAGACTCTTTTCATGGAACTGTATTTTCTATGTTGTTTAAACGTCAGTTTATAACTTTGACAACCAGAGGGCGCGGTAATGAAAGAATAGATACTTTAATGAAACTGGTTGGAGTAAATCGTTTGGTTGACGCAAAGACACTTATAACAGAGCAAGATCATTTTGCGAGTAAGTTAGATTACGCTGTTATAGATGAAAATATATCAGCGGCCAGACAGTTTGGGTTCGACTTTTTGAAAAAGGCTTTATTAATAAAACCGAATCAAAAACGAAAAGTTATGCGAAAAAAGGTATTTAAGTTATTTGATTTTATTCCGTTGTTCTCGATTAAAAATAATAAGTGTTACATTTTTGGTAAGGTAGAAATTGGAAAGATTAAAGAGTAAAATAAAAAATGCCCTTTGGGGCATTTTTTATTTATGTTACTCTCATCTTTAAAAATTAGAACAAATAACGTGCCCCAATTTTTACTTCGTGGGCGTATACAAATTCTTCTTCGACAGTAGACGAATTGAATCTGTATCCAATATCTAAGGCCCAGTCCTCATTGAACGAGTATGTCGCGCCTAAGCCAACCTGCCATTCAAATTCTGTTAACGTATCGTCCGCAACAGTTTGTTCACCAACAGGTATTTTTTTAGCTATGGCTGCTGTAAGAGGATCTCCTAACAGCCCAGCTAAAACAGCATCGTCAATATCTATATCAACTTTTGCTTTTTGCTTATATGTACCAAAGCCGATACCAGCACCAATATATGGCGTCCAATTAGAATCTGATATCGCGAAATCGTAATACACATTTGCCATATATGAATTATGTTGAACAGATGTTGAGGTTTCTAGTTCAGCAGGAATCGTTCCTGCAAGTAGCCCATTGAAAATTTCATAGTCATCTTCGGATGCGCTGCGGATGGCAACTTCTAATTCGCCGCGAACATTACCGTATTTGATACCTGCGGTAATTTCACCAGCAAATGCCATGTCAAAATCCATATCACTGCCAGCGTTTGCTACGAAAGCTTCTTCAAATGTTTCCGGATTCATGATGTTAATCGCATTTTCATTAAATTTGACGCGTTTCGCAGTAGTTCCAGCTTTGTCAAGAACTATCCCTAAACCTACGTATGGTGTGATTTCTGCCGCAAATGCCGCTGGGGCAAACATTGTTGTGGCCATTAATAAAGCGAATGTTTTTTTCATTGTTTCTCCTTACAATAAATAATTAGTTAGGTTTAAAAACCTATAAAACTATATAAAAGCTAGTCCATATTATTTTTTAAGTCAATAAAAATATAAAAAGCCGGTAAATGCTGGTATCGCTTCAGTTAGATTCACGCCATGTGACACAATCAAATAATGCATTTATATTTTTGCGTAAGTTGTTGTCATTAAAAAATTGATCACGTTGTTCAGGGGTTGTATTGTGTGAAGAATCTTCAAAATGCGGAATATATTTTTGTACGGCAAATTTTTTTACACCTCGTGCATGCAAATCTTTTGCTATTTCCATTAAATCTAGTTTAGTAATAAAACGTGGATCGCAAGTGATACGAACTTCAAAGTCTTTTCCTGTCGCAAGCCATGTATCAAGACTGCGTATCATATGGTCGTGAGCAATATTCTGTCCGACTAACTCGGGATATTTATTGCGTGTTGCTTTATAGTCTAGACCAATCCAGTCAACAACATCTGCAGCACGCTTTAAAGTTTCTGGGTAAAATCCATTTGTGTGTAAACCAATGGCGAAACCAAGATCTTTTACTCGACGCATGTAATTAATCAGCGCATCTCCCTGCATTAATGCTTCACCACCAGAAAAAACAACGGCTTCCAATTTTCCTATACGGGATTTTAACCATTCAAAAACCTTTTCTGCATCATATTCGCCGTCGTGTACGTTTAGCAGATGGGGGTTGGAACAATATGCGCAACGTAAAGGGCATCCAACTAGAAATAGCACTGCGGCTAATTTCCCAGGATAGTCAATTGTTGTAAATGAAACCAACCCACCAATCTGAATCTCTCTCATAACTTATGCAGCTTTTTTCATCAATTCGCAATGTCTTTGACCTGTTGTCAAACTGTTTGCTTCTGTGAAAGTTTTTCTTTCGCAAAATTCAGAATATTTACCAATGTTAAAATTGGAAACTGGTCTGATGAAACCCATTGAGCGTGAGAATACTTCACATGGTGTTCTTTGCGTGTTTTCTACTGTCATAATGTTTTTCCTCCCTTTTATTTTTTTGTTTTTTATGAAACTGATTTATTCCTTATGTTCCGCATTTTGATTAGCGGCGATTTCTGCATCACATTTCGGGCAGAATTCATGACGCCCTGGTAAATAGCCATGTTTTGGACAGATCGAGAAAGTCGGCGTTAGCGTCATATATGGAATTTTGTAGTTTTCAAAAATGGTTCGCACGATTTTCTGTGCCGCTTCACCGCTTGATACAGGCTCGCCCATGTATAGATGTAGCATCGTGCCACCAGTATATTTGCGCTGCAATTCTTCTTGATGTTCCAGCGCAACAAAAGGATCATCCGTATAGTTCACTGGTAACTGCGTAGAGTTCGTATAATAAGGTGCTTCTTTGGTGCCAGCGGTAATAATGTCTGGGAAGTTCTTTACGTCAGTTTTTGCGAATCTATAAGAGCAACCTTCTGCTGGTGTTGCTTCTAAGTTATATAGGTTTCCTGTTTGTTCTTGGAATGTGGCTAAATTCTCTCTGATGAAGTCCATCAAATCCAACACCAATTTTTTACCGAACGGCGTTGCAATATTTTCTTTACCGTTTGTAAAGTTTAAAACCATTTCGTTTGCACCGTTTACCCCTATTGTGGAAAAGTGATGATCCCAATTACCCAAATAGCGGCGCGTAAATGGATATAAACCACGTTCCATATTCTTTGATATTATGCGACGTTTGATTTCCAGTGCGTCACGACCCAAGTCCAATAAACGCTTTAATTCACGGAACAAACCTTCACGATCACCTTTGTGCGTATAACCAAGACGTGCTAAATTAATCGTTATAACGCCGATAGAGCCAGTCTTTTCAGCAGAACCAAATAAACCGCCACCACGCTTTAACAATTCACGAACATCCAAGCGAAGACGACAGCACATAGAGCGTACATCTGTTGGGTTCAAATCAGAATTTAGGAAATTTTGGAAGTTTGGAATTCCGTATTTCGCCGCCAAGTCAAATAACGGTTTTACGTTAGGATGATCCCATGGGAAATCGTTTGTAATATTATATGTAGGAATAGGGAAGGTAAAAGGACGTCCCTGGGCATCACCTTCTGTCATTACCTCCAAGAAAGCCTTGTTAATGATATCCATTTCTGCTTGCAGATCACCGTATGTGAAATCAACTTGTTTTTTACCAACAAATGGGCGTTGATTCTTTAGATCTTCTGGGCAGGTCCAGTCAAACGTAAAGTTTATAAACGGTGTTTGTGTACCCCAACGGCATGGTACTGCGCAGTTAAATATAAGCGTTTGCATCGCATTTTTTACATCTGCATATGATAAATTATCAACACGAACATATGGTGCTAAATATGTATCAACAGATGAAAACGCCTGAGCACCCGCAAATTCATTTTGTAGCGTGCCTAAAAAGTTTACCATATGTGAAATAGCTGTTGCCATATGTTTTGCCGGTTCACATTGCAAATATCCTGGTACACCGTTAAACCCTTCGTATAATAACTCTCGTAAAGACCAACCAGCACAATAGCCCGTCAGCCAACCAAGGTCATGAATATGTATCGCTGCATTTTTATGTGCTTCTGCAATTTCTTTTGGATAAAGATTTAACCAATATTCCGCTGTAACTCTTTCCGATGTACGTAAAATTAATCCACCAATAGAATAACCAATATTGGCGTTTTCTTTAATACGCCAATTAGAACCACCGACATAACCTTCTATTACTTCTACGGCATCAACATATGAATCGCGAATTTCTGTGCGCTTTTGACGATATATTATATATGATTGAGCTGTTTTATATGCTTTGGCATCCATCAAGGATTCAATAACTGCTTCTTGAACATCTTCAACGTTTGGATTTTTATCTGTAAAATTAGCCTCTAGTTTATTAAGCGCACCTTGGGTTATTTCTACAATTTTTTCATCCGAAATTTCATGGGTTACCGCCACCGCTTTTTGAATTGCATCAAAAATCTTTTTCGAATCAAATGGTACAGTTTCACCAGAACGCTTTTGTACAACTTTCAGCGTGGTGGTAAGTGTCGGAATAATCTGCATTTTATTATCGTTTTCTGGCGTAGGCATTTTTACACTCCGAAATTTTAAAAACACAACATATAGTAGTTATTTTTGCTATTTTATAACAATATATAGTATATCATAATTCCGGACAATATATAAAAATATATATTTTTTTATTTTTCGCTTTACTTTTTAAAAAGGGGTTTTTCTGCCGCATTGAGGGGGATACGATTCTTACGAATCGGATACCAAATAGTATTTTGTGTCAATAAAAGACAATTCTATTGGTTAAGAAATGATTCGTTTTTGAGTAAAAACACAAAATATAGATATTTTTTTCGAATCGAAGCCTATATGTTGACAAAATATAAGTATTCATTTCATAGAGAAAGCATAGGCTTAGTTCTATTTTTTTTAGGAATGATGGTTGAAAATAGGTTGTTTTTCCTTGTGTAAAATGTGTATAGTATTATCAGATCACAATCATGGTGATTGTGACTAAACTGAAGAGAGTTAATAATAATGATAAAAAATATATATGACATGCTGCATCAGGTATGTGTACAGAACAAAGACCGTATTTTCTTTGTCAGACAAAACGAAACCTATGCAGATTTGTTGAAAAAAGTAAAACAACGTGCGGTTTTATTGGCTAAAAAGTTCGGTATAAAGCAGGGTGATACAGTTGCAATTCTATCTGGAAATACCCCAGATTTTATCCGATCTTATTTTGCCATTACGTCACAAGGGGCTCGTGTTTTGATGTTAGATACAGGTTTATCTACTGCGGAACATCTGAATATGATAAAGCGTACGAAATGTAAGTTGGTTTTGGCTCAGCACGATAAGTTTATAGAATCGGGCCCAAAGATGTACGACATAGAGTCAGTGGATGATACAGATGCGCGCGAGTTTAAAGCCGCACCAGTAAAGCGTGAAGAAATCGCTATGTTATCTTTTACGTCTGGATCAACAGGAAATCCAAAAGTTGTTGGTTTGACGCATGATAACATCGTATCGTTGGGCGAAGGGGCTTTATTCTATAAATCTGTCATCTTGCCGGGGTATACATTCTATGGCTTTTTACCCCTGTATCATATATATGGTGTCGTAATAAATATAGTGGCACCATTGGTTTTACGGAGTAAATTGTTGTTGCAACCTATTTTAAACCCGCGTGAGTTTTTAGAAGACTTTAAAAAATATAAACCAGAAGTAATTCCTGCGGTTCCCAGAATTTGGGAAACTTTTTATAAGAAAATCGTTGCCACAGCAAAGGAAAAGCACGTTTATACGCTTATGCGTATTGTGATTTCTATGCGTAAGGTATTGCGGGCAATTGGTTTGGGGGTAATAGTGGACAAAGTGACGAAACCTGTACACGAGTTATTTGGTGGAAATACAAAAGTTCTGGTTTCAGCTGGTGCCACTTTAAAACCAACAATTAGGAAGTTCTTTGAGAGTCTGGGGTTTGTTGTGGGTGATTGTTATGGTTTGACAGAAACAACTGGCCCTGCAAATTTTAATTTCGCGTTTCGTAAGCCCGATGGCTCTATGCATTATGCGGGACCTTTGCCTGGTAATGAAATTGAAATTCATAATCCTGATAAACATGGTATCGGTGAAATTTGGGTTCGTGGAAATCTTGTCATGCCCGGTTATGTTGATAATGATGAGGCGAATGCCGCCGCATTTGAAAAAGGATGGTTTAAAACAGGAGATCTTGGAAAATTGGATAAATATGGTCGGTTAATTGTCAAGGGACGTAAAAAACAAGTTATTGTTCTGGACAGTGGTAAAAATGTTTACCCAGATGAACTAGAAGACCTTTATATGCAAAATGAAGAGATATTAGCTGCGGCTGTATTTGAGTATGTGATAAAAGGTAAAACGGTTCCGTTTGCTGTATTTCAAGTAAAACCAGGAACAAGTATCAATCGTGTAGCAACATTGTTAAAGGCCTCTAATCTTAAAATAGCACCTTATAAATGGGTTCACCATTTTGCTATTACAGAAGATGAACTGCCTCAAACCTCTGCTCGTAAAATTAAGCATTTTGCCGTTCGAGAAATGCTTGACCAAGGGGCTTTTTCGATTGTAACACAATAAATAACGGGGGGATCTCCCCGTTATTTTTTTAACCTGAGTATTGACAAATGGTTTTTGTGTACTACATTAATGGTGTGTAAGAGGAAAAAAATGAAAAAACAAGTTAAACCAGAATTATTTGATATTTTAAAGGCGTTGGTTGATCGGCGCGTACCTGACTTGCGCGAACAGTTTCGCAGGGGGGTGGAGGCTCAGGCTGATATATCTGATTTACGGGCGCATATATGTTATTTGGAAAGACATATAGATGATAACAGATATGATCGAGAAGAGACTCAGGAAAGTAAAGAGCTTATCGCAGAAAACGAAGAAAGGATTGAACAAAAAAAATCCTTGGTAAAAGCCGGAGATATCGCCCAAGAACAGTTAAGTGCATCTGTAGATTTTTATCAAACGTATGATTGGGTTAAAAATAAATCCAGATTAAAACAGTTGGAACAAGAATACAGTGTTTTAGATGCAAGATCTGATGAATTGGATGATTTGATTTTCTCTTGCGAGATAAATATTGATCCTTCTTCTCGATCTGTGGAAGTATGCGAGCAGGCAGAAAGAGATATGACTAAGTATCAGTTAGAATATAAATCAGTAATTCAGAATATGGATAGAATTCTTAAAGAAATTAATAGGTTGAGATGATAAAAATGCGCCACATGGCGCATTTTTATTTGCATCTTATTATATATGGTGGGATAGATTTTTCTAAATCTATTTCACTGTCACCGCAATCCATACAATTAAACCGTCGATTTTGAGAATGTTTCGTATCTAACGGAACAGAATAGCCCTTTATTGCACTTACATTATTTGCATAAGAATATGTTGGAAACCCGAAGTAAAATCCACGGTGATTTCCGCTGCACTCATCGGGGTCGCCTGGATAACACTTTTCGTCATTTATTTTTGATGGATCTGGTACACAGATAGACTCACACGTATCATAATTTGTAACCATGGTTTCACAGTCGGTACAAGATGACGACGGTACACGAATTGTCGTTCCAACGGCACCAAAAATAGCACCTTGAGAAAGGGTTTCACACTTTTTTGCATTAGGAGTTAAAGAAGGATCTGTAACGCATTCCCATTCCAATGTCGTATAATTTAGGCGTGCGGTCATACCGTTGGGGCAAACTTTTTCTGGAAAAGGGTTTACGCATTCCCATACGCTGTCAACCAAAACGGCCGTTTGTTGTTCTGCGCATAACGGTTTTTTTGTTTCATCTGCCACGCATGTTAGTAATTCAGAATCCCATATTGTATCACCACCACAATCTGTTTTTGTGTTGTAACCCACACATTGCCAGCGACCAAAGCGATATGTTTTTATGGTACCGACCGGACAAATTATATCAGTCTGTACGGGTGCTGTAAAAATCGTGTCATCATCTGGAATTTCATATTGAGTTAAGTATACCATTTGCCCATTTTCTAGTTCCATTTCATCGATTAGTGCCTCTGGTACGATATAGGCCCCAGATGAGCCGCCCAACATAATTTTCCCATTCATAAATATGCCGAATGTGCCGGCGTCAGGAAAGTAATTCTCCAATATTTCTAGCATATTATTATAATTATCTGTGTTCAAAGCACTTGTTGCCGTAACAATATATGTATATTCTGGTTTTTTATTACGAACTATTTCACAGTTTGTTATGCGCATGCTGGCGTTTAAGCAGACAAATTTACTTCTTATACCATTTTGTGTAACGCAAATATCTTGGAATTCATAGCCTTTAATTTGGGCGTTATGTTGAGCAGACGTGCATTCTGCAATCGCACGTAGGTCAGATTGATTTATAGCATATTCTGTTTCTTGTTGAATAATGCGTTGACTAGGGCTGCTTATCATATAAAAACCCAGCATGAATACCGCAACTAAAATCATCATAAAAATATTCATCATTCCCTCTTGCGATTTATTAAAAGTC
>CALXQT010000004.1 GCA_944390835.1 uncultured Alphaproteobacteria bacterium
CAATAGATTATACTATAAATTCGCTTTTTCAACAAATATCTATAATTCATATTAATTAGCTTGATCTCTTAATTGGGCTTTTATGTAATAAAAACATGCTGAAATAATTACAGGATGAAACCATGTAAGTTAAATTTAAAAAATCCCCGTTAATTAGGGGATTTTTATTTAGTGCTTTCCACCAATTTTTGTTCTGCCGCCCATCAATGGTTGCAGTTTTTTCGGTATGTTTACACTGCCGTCTGCGTTTTGGTGGTTTTCTAAAATCGGTACCAATGCACGTGGTACGGCAATACCAGTGTTATTTAATGTCGCACAGAATTTTACCTCATTCGTACCGTTTTCACGGTATCTGGTATTTGTTCTGCGTGCTTGGAATGTGCCTATGGAAGAGCAGCTGCCAAGTTCTTTATAGGTATTTTCGCTTGGTACCCATGCCTCAACATCATTCATTTTTACTTTATTGAACCCCATGTCTCCTGTTGAATTTGCAATTACTCTATATGGTAGTTCAAAATCTTCCATGATTTCACATAGGTTATTTAATATATGTTCATGCATTTCATCAGATTGTTCGGGTTTGCAATAAATATATTGTTCAACTTTGTTAAACTGATGAAAACGAGCCAGCCCCCTTGTGTCGCGTCCTGCTGCACCCGCTTCTTTGCGGAAGCATGGTGAAAAACCAGCATATTTAATTGGCAGCGCGTTTTCTGGTAAAATTTCACCGCTGTGCAAAGAATTTAAGATAATTTCTGCGGTACCTGCCAAGCATCTGTCTGTATCGGTCAGCATAAACACATCGTTGTTCATTACTGACAAATCTGCACCCATAAAGTGACCAGCATCAAATATTGTTTGTGGTTTAGTTATTGAAGGGCATTCTATAAAAGTAAAACCTTTTGAAATTAGTTTTTGAATGACATAAGTTTCAATTGCAAGTTGTAATTCTGCAGCTTCACCAACTAAGCAATATGTACGTGTGCCGCAAATTTGGGCAATCTTTTCTGGCATCCACCAACCATTAAGGTCTAATAGGTCCCATTGTGCACGTGGGGTAAAATCAAATTCACGTGGTGCGCCAATACGACGAACCTCTACATTTGCACTGTCATCTGGACCAACTGGTGCAGAGGCGTCTGGAATTTGTGGAACGCGATGCATAAGATCGTTTAGTTTCGCTTCTTTTTCAGCAAGTTCTGCCATGTCCGCAGCAATTTCTTCATTTATTTTTTTAGATTTTGCAATCAATGGGGCTTTATCTGTTGCTGTTGGAATTTCTTTCGAGATTTTATTTTTTTCTGCCGTCATGTTTTGCGTAATCGTCTTTAGTTCACGCACACGTGCATCCAGTGCTAAAATTTCATCAACATAATCCTCAAACCCTTTTACCTTGCAGGCGTTTTTTACTACGTCTGGGTTTTCACGAATAAATCTGATATCTAACATAATTTAATCCTTAAATTTATCAAATTTTTAATGGTAATGATGCTTTATAAAAGCAATGTAATATTATTATAATGTATTATAAATTAAATCTGCACCCCAAAAGGGGATGAAGACAAGCAGAAAAAATAATTTACTTTTATCATGATGATAGAATTTTATTGCCTATATACATAAAAATCAATAAAAAAAGCCAATTTGTATGCGTATATGAAATTATTTGCGGAAAAACATCTATTATGTTAATCTGTTGAAGAAATAATATATGGAGTTTTTATTATGAACGAAGTCGTTATGCATGACGTTATAATTTTGGGATCTGGTCCTGCTGGGCTTACGGCCGCGTTGTATTGTGGGCGTGCCGGTAAAAATACATTGGTTCTGGGGGGGGATACCTTGGGTGGCCAGATGGCTGGGATTGCTGTTCTGGAAAATTATCCTGGCTGGAAGGGCAATGGTATGGAATTATCAGAGTTCATGAAAAAGCAAGCTGAAACATTCGGGGCAAAAATAAAATTCGTTTCTGCTAAGACGATATCTGGGGATGTTGAAAGTGGTTTTAATATCTTGTGCGATGACGGCAATAGATATGTTGGGAAGGTGGTTATAATTGCAACGGGTGCTTCGCCACGTAAATTGGAAATAGAAGGTGCCAAGGAATTGTTTGGTAAAGGTGTTTCGTATTGCGCAACTTGTGACGGATTTTTCTATTACGGTAAAGACGTTATTGTTATGGGAGGTGGAAATTCGGCCTTAAACGATGCTTTATATTTAGCGGATATCGCACGTAATGTAAAAATTGTTTATAGAAAGGGCGCTTTTACACGTGCAGAAGAAGTTTTACGTAATCGGGTCGCAGAACGTGAAAATATAGAGTGTTTATTTAATACAGATTTAAAGAAAATTGCTAAAACAGATGATGATAAATTAGTTGTAACAACCACAGAAGATCAAGAGCTTTTCTGTGATGGTTTATTTGTTGCGATTGGCCATGAAGCAAATACAGACTATCTGACCGAAGACGTCAGACGTGATAATATGGGACGTTTAATTCCGTGTGAATTACCAATCGGAATGTATGTTGCGGGTGATGTTCAGTCTGAATTGAAAATGCAAATAGCAACAGCCGTTGGGGCGGGGTGTAGTGTGGCAATGGATGCTATAGCCTTTTTAAATTCAAGGGCATAAAGTAACCGAGATTTTTCTCGGTTATTTTTTACTAAAATGTTTCTTTAATATATCGTAGGCGTTTGAAATTTTGGTAAAATTTTCTGCTGCTGTATCTTTGTTACTTTTTGCCGTATCTGGATGATATTTTTTTGCAAGTAAACGATAGCGTGATGAAATTTCTCGCCAAGATGCAGAAATAGGCAATTCAAATATTTTTAATGCTGATACCACCCGGCTAGGTAATGTTGTGCGCTTAGACGGCGTTTTATCAAAAGTTGATCTGCCGCTTATAAAATCATTTAAGAAATTAATGTAGTCTTTATTATCTTGTTCGGTTTGTTTTTTATCTTTTAGTGGCGAACCAAAAGTCTGACGTTCCCAGTCTTCTTCAATTTCTTCGGGTGTCATACCGGCATAATAATTCCAGTTTTTGTTGTATTCTGCAGCATGTTCACGACAAAACCACCAATATTCGCGTAAGTCGCGTGTTTTTGGTGCACGACAGGTACCTGCCTTGGTACAGCCAGGATGATCACATTTTTTTATCATTGCTTATTACCCCTATGTTGACCCAACGGATGATGCATCTGGACTGTTTCTTTTAGTTTTTCTGGCAGTACATGGGTGTATATTTGGGTCGTTGAAATATCTTCGTGTCCTAGCATTGTTTGAATAGCTCGTAAATTTGCCCCTCCAGCCAAAAGATGGGAGGCGAAAGAATGTCTTAATACGTGTGGACTGACCCTGTGTGGATCTATCCCTGCTTGGACGGCACACTTTTTTAAGATTTTAAAAAATCCATCACGGGTTATATGCCCAGTTTGCCCAGAAGACGGAAACATATATTTTGATTTGTCATCTCCGCGAAGATTTAGCCATTTTTGTAGGGCGGCTTGTGCACGTTCGTGCATTGGTACAATTCGCTCTTTCGCACCTTTGCCATGGATTAATAATTTGTCACCAAGGTTTGCTGTCATAGGCAGTTCGCATAATTCTGATACACGTAAACCAGACGCGTATACTAATTCTAGCATTGCGCGCAAACGAGTAGAATTACGCGTGTCTCCAGCAGATGATATGAGTAATTCTATTTCTTCTAGTGATAAAAATTTTGGTAAAGTGCGTGTCCGTTTGGGTAATTCTAAATTAGCTGCGGGATTTTCAGAAATTATTTTTTCTAACATTAAGAATTTATAAAATCCACGTATTGCGCTGGCTTTCCTGGCAATAGAAGATGCTCTATCAGGCAATGCCGACAAATAATTTTGTATATCTGTTTCTGACGCACCTACTAACCCGCCAGGAATACTTTCATCTGCGTGGCGTAAATCACTGGCATAACTTTCTAGTGTTTTTTTACTACGTCCCCGTTCTGCTGATAACGCCTCTAAAAAAATGTCTATATATTTCATTGGTACAAAACGATTTCTGTTACATTTTGTGTCGCTGGAAACGATATTATCATTAATATTATTAATATTGCTATCAGCGTCCATATAATAATTTTATTACGTTTTGTGTTTCGTTTACGTAAAGGCATATTATTTCCTTGTTGTTGAATTAAATTGTATCAAATGTTGTAATAGCTATACCCGCCGCCGCAATTATTATTAGTGACGGTGCAACAATTGCCAATAGTGGAGGAAGCACACCAGTTGCCCCAAGTGCATTAAACATGTTTATCATAAAATATAAAGCAAAACAGGTTAAAATACCTAAGCCAAATTTTATACCAAAACTATAATTACGACGCTGTCGAGTTTGTGAAAAAGCAACCCCCAATGTTGCCATTGCTATCATCGTTAACGGTAAAAACAACAGGGTCCAAAATTGTACTAAGTGCGGACGTACAGAAACCCCTATGTTTTCCATTTTTTGAATAAAAGCAGGTAAATCCCAGAAAGAAATTTGATCGGGTTGTAAATAGCGATCTAGTACAGTTTGCGGAGTTAATAAAGTTTTTATATGCCAGGATTGTGTCTTTGGTATACCCTTAGTGTCCCAAGTCGTTGCTTTTGTAGTGCTAAAACCGGCATCTGATAAAGTTACTGTTTGCGCTTGAACTCTTTGTTCTAATTTAAAGTTTGTATTTTGTACATATATAGTCGCGTCATCAAATAATAGTATGTTACCAGATTTGTGCATGCTTTTGGCATTCATGGTTATAAAGCCATTATCAGACGATTCGCGTAACCATATTTCGTCGTCAACCAATATCAAATGGTCCGACGTAATTTTTTTAGAATTTTGCTCTACAGAATATGGATTTATAACTGTCGTTGCTATCACACCAATTAGGGCAGCGCCAATTAATGATGGGCGAGCCATTTGAAAAGGCGAGAGACCCGCACTGGCAATAATAATGCTTTCTGAGGATTTTGTTAGGTTATAATACGCTAAAAGAGTCCCCATAAATACCGCCATGGGTAAGAACATCGGAACGTATTCTAATAACCTTAACCATGCATCTATAAAAGCGGCAGTCGCATCCGGATTAGACGGCAAACGCTCTACGAATGTAACCGCCATGATTATTCCGCATACAACCAACATAACTAAACCTACGCCATAAAAAAAACGGCGTATTAGAAATCGTGATAAAATTTTTGGTATAATTCTCATATTTTATATCTATCAATTAAAAAAGTATACCTTGTTCATTTGATAATTGCAAAATTAAAATGAAAGCTTATAATTTCAACGAAAATGATGAGGATATAGAAAAT
>CALXQT010000005.1 GCA_944390835.1 uncultured Alphaproteobacteria bacterium
ATTCTTTCGATATCAAAATCATCCTGGCCAATACCTGCACCCATTGTTGTAATTAACGCACCGATAGTATCTGATCCCAACATTTTATCAAAGCGCACACGTTCAACATTCAAAATTTTACCGCGTAACGGCAATATTGCCTGTGTTTTACGATCGCGTCCCTGTTTTGCTGTACCACCAGCAGAATCCCCCTCAACTATAAATAATTCACATTTTGCGGGATCTTTTTCACTACAATTAGCCAATTTTCCAGGCAGGCCACCCAGTTCTGGGCCTGTTTTTTTACGCGATAATTCACGCGCCTTTCTGGCCGCCTCACGTGCCGTCGCCGCTTCTATGATTTTATCTATTATAAGTTTTGAAATGGCAGGGTTTTCATCTAAATATTCGTATAACAGTTCACTTACTGTATTTTCTACCAACGGTCTAACTTCGCTTGATACCAACTTATCTTTCGTCTGAGATCCAAATTTAGGATCTGGAATCTTTACACTTATTATACTTGTTAATCCCTCACGAAAGTCTTCACCAGATAAAGAAATATCTTTTTTAGTTATTTTATCGCCAATATATTTATTAATTGCACGTGTTAATCCGGCACGAAAACCGGCCAAATGCGTTCCACCGTCACGATTTGGAATATTGTTTGTAAAGCATAAAGACGTTTCCGTATATGCCGTTGTCCATTGCAAAACGATTTCAATATAGGTGTCTTCTATTTGTTTCACCATTTGTATCGGTTCACGGTTTAATAATTCTTTTGATTTGTCCAAATATGTAGCAAACCCCTTTAAACCATCAACAGAATGAAACTCACGCGTCTTTTTTTCTGCCCCACGTAAATCTTCTAAAATGATGCGAACGTTAGCATTTAAATAAGATTGTTCTCGCAACCATGTCTCTAACGTATCAAAATTAAATTCTGTTCCAGAAAAGGTTTCCGAAGATGGTAAAAAAGTTACTTCTGTACCATGTTCATGGTGCGTCTTATTTTCTTTGGTTACTAAATCGCAAGTTGGTACCCCATCTGCAAAGGCCATATACGCCTCTTTATCACCACGCCAAACGCGTACCTCTAACCATTTAGATAAAGCATTAACAACAGATACGCCAACACCGTGTAAACCACCAGAAACTTTATACGCACCATTTCCTTCATTATCAAACTTACCACCGGCGTGTAATTCACACATAATTAATTCCAAGGCACTACGTCCAGTTTCGTGGTTTATATCAAACGGCATACCACGCCCATTATCACGTATTGTTGCACTACCATCGGCGTTTAAAGATACATAAACTGTATCTGCATAACCGGCCATTGCCTCGTCAATAGAGTTATTAACAACTTCATAAATCATATGGTGTAAACCAGATCCACCCTCGCCCACGTCACCTATATACATTCCTGGACGTTTTTTTACTGCTTCCAGCCCTTTTAGAACCTTGATTGAATCACCTGTATATTCATTTGTAACTGCCATTTATATTCCTTTCTTTTTTCTATGTAAAGATAGCAATTTGTGCTATAATTATCAAGAAAAAAGGGAAAAAATTATGCCGATAAAAAATACAGAAAAAGCCAAAAAAACAGCCCTTTTGACGGGGACAAATTTAGCAAAATCTGTCAAAAACTCACACAAAATCAAACCCGAAAAAATCGATCTGTCAAACACTCAACAAGTTGCTGAATTATTGGGGGTAAACCCTGACTTTTTGAATGACTCTGTAAAAAATGTTATTTTTAAAAAAGAAGACTTCTTAAGCAGTTATCGTATAGCAAAAGCATTATCTTTGGACGAAAATAAAATAATCAAAGAGATGATGTTTTTGTATCGCTATAAAGTTACAGTTTCAAGAAATAGTGCTAAGTACCAAATGGTTATAAAAAATAAATGCTCACATAAATTTAATAACTTTCGTTTACATCCTTTTGCTATAAAAAAGTTTATAGAAAAATTTATAGAAGCGGATAAATTAGAAAAGAAACTTCAAATTAATGCGAAAATAACACAAGGAAAACAATATGAGATTTAAATTATTATATTTTGGAGATATATTAATTAATCCTAAAAAACGCTCTCAGCATATATCTGATATACGTATGCAATTTCATCCACAATTAAAAAAATTATTGGAACACCAACCATGGGATAATATGACAAAATACATGATGCCGGCGGCAACCAAAAGCCCTATAACGACAAGACATGTTGGTGGAATTGATTGGAATCCAATAATTACACCTAATTTAAAACTTTTGGCAGAAATAGACATTCAAATGATGCACCCTGAAATAGTTGGGCTACCACATAGTGATATCGATAATCGCGTCAAAACTATATTAGATGGTTTACGTTGTCCACAAAATGAACACGAGATAGGAGAAAACACTCCTCGCGACATCGGGCCTATTTATACCCTATTAGATGACGACCATTTAATAACTCGCTTATCTGTAAATACAAGCCACTTATTAAGTACAGATATATTTAATCCAAACATATCACATTCTTCTGATACGATATTTATGATGCTTGACGTAAATGTTCGCGTTGCAGAAGGTACCTTAGAAAATTTACCTTTCATGGTATAAAAAAATAAAAAAACGCCTAAATGGCGTTTTTTCTATGTTAATGCGCTTGTAATTTGGTCTTGCATTTGAAATGTACCAAGTACAACCCACGCAATAATTGCTGATACCAATAATATTCCTATACTATTCATAGCGTTTGAAATTGATTCCATTTTTCTAACAGATTCTTCTAAATAATCATTTGCAACACGAGACAAATTTTCATCAAAACCGTTCATATCGGCATATATTGCCAAATCTCCGATTATCTCTCTGTTTGGAAAGTCTCGTCCAGTATTTCTCAAAGCATTACCTAAATTATCACCATTGGCAATATAATGCAATGTTTCTTCTAAAATTCCACGTAAATACTTATTTGACGTATCTGCCAACATACGCATAGAATCCGGAATGGTGATACCAGCTGCAACCATTGAAGATAAACTCATCAACCAGCCAACAGCCATCTGAATTTTATAAACATTCCATGGCGGTAAATTATCAAATACAGCCCTTAGTTTTCCCGACCAATTAGGCAAAGTTAACCAAATAATAGACACCAGCGCAACAAAACCAAACAAAAACACAAACCAATATTTAACAGAAAAATCTGACAACCATATTAAAGATGCAGCCATTCCAGTCCATACCATATTATCCCCAGCAATTTCCGCTAATGGTGGTACTAGATAAATACCGACTAGCATAATAATCCCGAACGTCAACAACAATAAAAACAAAGGGTACGCAATAGCGCTTATCATTGCCCTTTTTATACGTTGTGTACCATCAACAACACGGCTGACGTTTTCTAATGCGATTACTAAATCTGATAAATTTCCTGACGTTACAAGTAAAGTTTCTTCTGGAGGAACCCAACCACGTGTCGCATCAGAAAAACTCATACCACGCTCTAGGTTTTTTTGCCATTCTCTCATAACAATGGCAAACGGTTCGTTTGGCTTTGCCCCATTATGAGATTCTATCATCTCTAAACGTACCAAAGCATCCATTAAAGTAAAATCATTTCGTAACAATGACGCCAGCTTACGTGCCGTTGCCATACGTTTTTCAGTATTTAATTTGAAAACAATTTTTGCATACCATAGATCCAGTTTGGTTGTCATTTTAATATACCCCCGGTCTATCTAACAAACCAACCCAACGTTCTAATTCATCTACGCCTATTACACCTTGCAACATTAAAGATGTGGCGGCCTCTTTTAAAGTACGACCGTCCATTTCTTCCAGCCAATATTTATATGCACCGTCTGTATTACCAGACAAAGCCATACGCAAAAATTCACTATTTGTAATAATTATTTCACCAGCTTTAATACGCCCCAAGGTACCTGTACCCTTACATTCTTCACACCCTGCCCCACGAATATAAACCTGTCGTAAGCCTAATTCCCCAAAATTCTCTAAAACTCGGTTATATTCTGGTGCTTCTGGATGGTCTATTAAACGTTCACGACAATAAGGACAAACTTTTTTAAATAAACGCATAGAAATTAATCCACGCATTAACGTTTCTTCTTTTAACTTAAAAGCCTCTATCCCTAAATCTAATAACCTTGTTAAAGCGGACATAGCAGAATTAGCATGTAACGTAGTCCAAACGTTATGACCAGATAAAGCACCACGAACTGTTAATTGTGCGGCCGCTAAAGTACGAATTTCACCAACCATCAATGTATCTGGGTCGCTTCGTAATGCCGCCGCCAAAGCTTCTGTATATTTTTCTTCACGTTGCTCTTCTGTTGATGCGTTAACAACAGGCATTTGGTGCGCCCCAAAAATTTTCTGTTCTACAGGATTTTCAACAGTTATTAAATTTATTTCGTAATGGTGTTCTTTTAACATTAACGACATATTACGAACCAAAGTCGTTGACTTACCAGAACTTGTTGGTCCTGCAACTATTACTAATCCTGTTGGAAAAGAACGTAAACGCATTAATAATTTCTGTTCGTATTCTCCGAACTCTTGTTCTGTTTTAATACCCTCAGATGGGTTGTCGTATAATAATCGCATAACAACATATCTGCTGCCAAATGCGATCGGATTAAATTGCATACGAATACTTAAAATTCCGCGTGGCAAATATAAATCTTTTGTTCCACGTAAGGGTGTCCGCCCATCTTTTTGTGCGGATTGATATTCGTTCTGAGCATAATTGGCGTTAGACATATCAGAAGAAGCAAATGCAGCACGAACAAACGATTCACCCCAGCCAGAATTATATTCCAACACAGGTTGCATACTGCCATCTATACGAAAATAAATTGTCGTTTGATCTGCGACTTCTATATGTATATCAGAAACTTTTTGTGCAGCAGCCTTTGCTATTATATCAACAAAGTCTTTTTGCATTTGGTTATCGTAATCTTGCCTAGATTTTGCAACTCCGCCCAAACGCCCTTCATAAGCTTTATAAATACTAGAAACCAAACCTAAATCAGAATAAAAAGGTATTCTCATCGGTCTGGCACGCTTTTTTAGTAAATCTAAGAAAGCTAATACACGACCATCATATCTATGTGTTCTAGATATTATTATTTCACCACCAGAAAAATAGGCAATTAAACTTTGCGTATCTTTTGGTAATTCTTGTTCGGCACCGGTTGCGGTCAGCAATCGGTTTCCGTTTGAAAACAAATAATCAACGATATCCTTATTATCCGAGTTTTCTAAACCCGTTGGTATTGACGGTTTATTAAAAACAGGTATATTGTTTAAGATATTGTTTTCCGCTTCATTCATAAAATATACCTTATTTGTATTTAGTAATATTCAATGTTTGTGTGTCTTGACCGTTAGAAAAAACAACACCCTCGTCCAAAGAAATTGATTGTACTACATAACCATCAACTACTTTACCTACGCTAATAATTTTACTTTGTCCTGTATCTAAGTTTTCTATTTTTGCTTGTAACTGCGATCCTGCTCCAACAACATTTAATAATCTGTATTGATTATCAAAATCTATGCCGGATGCGTCACTTGATTGAGAGGAAGATGATTGGGAATTGTCGCTTTTGGTTGTACGCGCTTCTAATTCTTCTGTCTGTGCCTCTAATGCTTCTTTTTCACGTTCTAACCTTGCGGCTTCAGCCTCTAATTTTGCCTGAGCATTTTCTAATTCTTGTTGTTGTTGTTCTGCCCGTCCTGACAGTTCATCGATTTCCATATGTAATTTTATTTTTTCCGCAGCCAATTTATCTAATTCCAAATTTAATTGAGCACGTTCTTTTTCCAACTCCATTAAAACCTTTTCTTGTTCTAAGTCTATAATCTGTTGAAAAACAGAACCTGTAGCATCATATGCCGCAACGGCATCTGCGGAAATTGCGTCCATCTCGTCAGCAATTGCTTCTTCTACAATAACCTCGTCTGCTGCATAAGTGTACATAGGTGCACACAGCAGTATTAAAAACATGAATTTCGATAAAAAAGTTATTTTATTTCGCATAGATTATCACCTCATAGTTCCAAATACGTGTCGATGCATCCCACCCACAACGTGTCATATACACCCCACCAAATTCTTCAAAAATTTTCATAAATTGCATCGGATCTAATTTCGTTTGTACGGCGATTTCTACAACATCTAAATTAATTGTATCAACGCCGTTTGTTAATGTGTCTACCACCATCTGCACGTCAGCGACCATATCGGCATACTGAAACGCAGTTAAAACAGCACGTGCAACAGTTTCCACATCTCTTTCATCTAAAGACGCTTTAATTGGAACCTCTGGTAATTTTACACGAACATATAACGAATTATCAGATTCTTTTTGAACGAATGCCCCAGGCATTAAATCTGTGGCAATAATATAAAAATCATCTAACGTGCCAAAATCACGTTGAAAAACCACACTAGCATAAGACTCGCCACACTCTACAGAAACCTGGTTCCAACCAACAATAGGTTGCATAAGAAAGGCAATTGCTTGAAAACAAACTTCTGCTCGATCCATGGGGTTTGGTAAATAATCATACGGCATTTTAATTGGTTCTGGTTGAGGAGCACGCTGTATTTCAAAAGCCGCATCTAATTCTTTGTTTTTTTCGTCCACTTGACGCTGATATTCGGCCGCAAGTTCTGGCGACACAGCCGACAATTCTGGTTTAGGTGTTACCATTTGCTCCAAAGGAACCCTAAAAAACCATGCTATACAAGCTAAAAAGGCGAACATCAAAACAGAAGAAGCAAAACCAGCTCTTGCCCGACTAATTGGATGCAATGTGGCCTTTGGTCCGCGCATAATTAAATCTGGCAAATTCCGTTCAACTGCACGCGGCATCCCCCATGCTCCAGGAGCAAACAAAGCCCCCCAATCTGGTATTTCATATAATTTAAAATACTCCGCCCGAGCGTCTTCCTCACGTTCAAAAAGTTTATCTTCTAAAATTACACCATTACGAACGGCCACCAAATAAAACACATTATCAATAGCAAAAACCGATAAAAAAGAAGTGTATTCTCCTAACGCGTCCGTAACAGCAGCCGCAGCACTGTACATACCACTACGGTGTCCTTGTTTTTTAGATCCCAAACCAACCATAGCGCGATATTCTGTATATAAATTTAATTTTTTATCTACACTACGCGCCAACATCCGTGCATAAGCACGCGCAACGTAACCAGCACCGGTCGGTTGCCAAAATAAACCAACGGCATATTTTTTTCTATCAACGGTTATAACTTGACTTGGCAATTTCTCTCTCTATTATTTTAAGTAATTATAACATAAAAAAACAGGCTTTGGCAAACACAGATTATAAAAAGAAAACCGTTGCATTTTTTGCAACGGTTTATATTTAATCAACAAAAACTAGCACCCTTTTTGACCACCGTACATACTATCTGTACAATTTATTTGTTGTTCTATAATAACTGGTGCCACTGTCATACTTGTTCCACCATCTTTTGCGGTACGAACATTATTCGGATGTGGGCAATCATAAACATTTGCAACCAAAATGAACGAACGTTCTGGTCCAAATATTACCCATTCGTTTGGTCGTGTACGCTGACTTGTTATCCAATAGGCGTTTCCACCGCGCGCCTGATCTGCAATTCTATTTTCTAAATATACTCGCGCATCATCCGCATCATATACAGAAACTTCAGATTCAATCTTGTACAAAAAAGTACATCCAATCGGTTCTGCATCAAGTTGAGCAATATATTGACTACCATCTTCTGGCTTAATCATGCCGCTGCAAGCGGTCAAACCTAAAAATAATGAACAAAATATAAGTATTTTTTTCATATCAAACACCTTATTTAAATTATTTTATTCAATTATATCATAATTTGAAGCGTCGCTGAATAATTTTTTCAATACCAGATTATTCAAAGCATGACTACCTTTAAAAGATTCCAACTTACCGATAACCAAACCGCCACTTGTATACATATCGCCGATTACATCTATTATTTTATGCCTAACAAATTCATCAGGCCAAATAGTTTCATTTAAAGTTCCATCGCCTTTATCATTTAAAGCAATTACGTTTGTTTCATCTGCCCCACGCCCCATACCGTGTGATTTTAAATATTCCCATTCAGAATATTTTCCAAAAGTTCTTGCTTTAGCTATATTTTTAACAAAATCATTTACTGATTTTTTATCATTTTTAAACGTGTAAGAATAAGTCTGTTTTCCTATTATTTTTTCTGGGTATATCAATGTTGCTGTTATTTCTAAACCTTTACCATCGTTAGGTTCTAGTTTAACAAAACCGTTACTTTTACGACCGGATAAAGTATTAAAAAACCACAATTTTAAGCGAGTAAGTATACCTAATTTTTTACGTAATTCAGACGCATACGCAATTATAGGACGACGAACAATTATCTTTTTTCGTTTTCCTGCTGTAACTCCTTCTTTTGTCAAAAACTCATAAAATTGTGCCGCACTTCCATCTAAAATAGGTGTTTCAGGACCGTCTATTTCAACAATTGCACTATCAATTCCAGCCATAAATAAAGCCGCCATTAAATGCTCAATTGTTTGAACATGATCAGACTTAATATCACCAATTGTTGTATTACGCATTTTTGTTTCACCAACGTTGTCATATAAAGCAGGAATTAAATTACCGTTTTTAATATCAACGCGACGAAAAAAAATCCCAGGATTTTTAGACGGTTTTATAACCATCTTAACCTCGACCCCAGAATGGATTCCTTTTCCTTTTATTTTAACTTGTTTTTTTAATGTTGGCATTTGATTTTCTCCTCTAACCAAGTCCAAAAATTATTCTCTATATTCATATCTAAACGTGCATATTTTATTTTATCACGTAATTCTAATGGTATTCTCATCCAGTCTTTTTCTGTTGTAACTAATTTTGCTTTTTTCTTTTCTGCCTCTTTAAATAATAAATCAAAATCTTTTTCTGTATATTGATAATGATCCGGAAAGGACTTTTTGCCAACAACATTTTTTAAAGAATTAAAAAATTTTTTAGGGTATCCAATACCAGCGAAAGCATACAATTTTTCATCCTCATCATATGGTGAAAAAGTATTACTAGAAGCATAAAAAACAGGTATATTATCTGGTAATTTTAAACCTTTTTTTATTTTTTTATTTTTTATCACTATAACCGCATCAGCTTTTTTTATAGATCTGCGCGGTTCACGCAATGGTCCAGCTGGTAACAACAAACCATTTCCTAATCCTAAACATTGATCAAAAACTAAAACAGAAATATCTTTTTTAATTGTAGGATTTTGAAACCCATCATCCATAACAATCGGGGTTGAATCATTACTTTGTTTATTTAATAAAACAACATTGCTTTTTCTATCTCCAACATGCACTTGTAAACCGCTACGCGCCAACATAGCGGCCTCATCTCCAACATTTCCCGTTTTGAGGCTTTTTTTATATCCACGCATAACAACAGGCGCATCTAAAAATTGTGCTACGGCCCGAACTATCGGGGTTTTACCTACACCACCAGCAAGAATATTACCTATACAAATTATTTTTCTCTGCGACTTATATGCGCGAAAACCTTTAACAATATAAACACATCTTGAAAAACAATAATATATCCAAGAAATTGGTATTAATAATATTGCTAAAGGGGTTTTGTGTAAAAACCACCAAGGTGTTTTCATTTTTAAACCTGTTTCGTTTTTAGTTTTTTAGCCGCTTTTTTAGCTTCTTTTTCGGCTCTACGTTTTTTCTTAAATTCTGAAGAGGTTAAATCTTGCTCTACCTGAAATAAATTAAACTCTCCATCCATTTCTCTAACCTGTTGAACCATAATATCTTCAATTTTTTTACGCACATTCTCGAAATCTTCTGGGCTTATTTTAGAATCAATAAAAATAGGCTCTGCAAGTCTACATGTTATTTTAGAAAAAGGTAATGCGACAAGATACCTATCCCAGCGATCTTGAAACCAAGAATGAGAACAAGAATAGCACACAGGTATAATTGGGGCCCCTGTCATTTTAGCAAAATACAACGCTCCGTCTTGAACACGTAAAGACGGTCCCCCTGGTCCGTCAGGAGACAAACACATTGAATGATCACCATTACGCAAGACCCGAACGCCTTCACGCAGAACGGAAATTCCACCCTCTGAAGTACTACCATAAATAGATTTTAAACCAAACAGACGCTGTAATTTTGCCATCATACGTCCATCTTTATGGCGTGACGCAACTGCATATGCACGCATTCCACCCAAACAAACAATCGGGGATAACATCATACTACGTCCATGCCAAAATATAAACACTGCTGGTTTTCTGCGGTATTTTTTAAATATTTCCCAATTGGTAATTTTTTTTCTGCAGGTAAAATAAACAAACCATATACACACCGCCATAAACCCAGCAATTAACCATTGAAAGATGGACAGTCTTAAAATAGGTTCCCAAAAAGCTTTCCATAATTTTCTAAACGTCTGATACATAAAAAACTCTTTATTTTTCAATTTGTAGGATTTTAGCAGTAAAAAAATCATAATTCAAGACAGTTGGGAAAAAGTTCAAAAAAGGTTAAAATATAAAAACATTTGACAAATTGACAAAAAAGTTATATTATACACCCCGTTCATCGCGGAGTAGAGCAGCCCGGTAGCTCGTCAGGCTCATAACCTGAAGGTCTGTGGTTCAAATCCACACTCCGCAACCAGTTAAATAAAAAAACACCCATTTATGGGTGTTTTTACTTACAATCTGTACACCTTATAAATTCACGAACATAATCACCATTTTTTAATACAATTTTATTATCATCTACACTTGCTATTTCGTATTCTTCTGTAAATTCTATTGTTTGATGATTGCCTATGCTTTTACCAGACAAAACTAATATATTATCTTTTATTTCCCATGCGTAATACTGCAACGTTGCCATATTTATTGATTCTGCGACTCCGCCATGCTCTAAACTAAAACCTTGTTTTAATTCCGGCATATTTGGTACGGGCTCAATCCAACTTCCTTCTATGTCAACATTTTCACTACATGCAGCCAATAATACCCAAAAAAACATAGTTAATATTTTTTTCATTATTACCTCTTTTACTCAAAACATTTTTGTAATGATTCTCCGGTATTATTTTGATCTATCCTTTTATTACGAATTTCTTCTGCTGCTTTAATTTTTTGTTTAATTAAAATCAAATCGGGATGTGCCTGTAATTCAGCGTTTAATTCAGTAATAGCAGAATCTATATCTTCACGATTGTTTACAAATATAGGTGTGATAGAATCGGCTGCACTATATATAGAATCTTGTAATTCTTTTTTATAATCATCTATAACAGAAAGATATGTTCTAATATGCTCGTCTTCGTGAGCTAAAACTGCGTTATACGAACAAGTATCAGGTTTATTTCTTATATCTATCTGAACCAGAAAATTACTATAACCAACTGTCGCATATACTGATTTTAAAGATACACAATATCCATCTTCTATATTTGTTATATCTGCAACTATATCATAATTATCAACCATAGTCGCACTTACATTCCCATGCAATAAATCCATAAAACGTAAAGGTTGTACAACTTCTTTTGTCCAAATCGGAGTATCTAAAACTACTTTAGGGGTAAATTTATAAGCCAAACAATCATCATAGGCAAACGCCGGCCCAAAAAAACAAATACTAAAAAGCCAATAAAAAACTTTTAAATTCATTTTTTATAAATCGCCCGCACCCTGTTTTTTTAAATATTCTGTAACAAAGTTATTACCATATTGTGCGTATAATTCTTCCGCTAGTAAAACAGAAGATCGCCCAGATTCAAACAATCGTAATAAATTACCTAAACCACCAAGTTCTGTGTTTAATATAACAGACTCACCAGTAACTGGTCTAGATAATAATACCGCACGTTTTAAATTAGGATAAGCTTTTCCTTGAATAAAACCCATTTCCAAAGGATTTAAATTCCAATATTGGTAATCTGATGCATCTGCTGCAGGATTTCTAAAGAACAACACAGTTTGAGCTTGTCCACGAACAACATCACCAATTCCTAGTTTATCCAATACATTTGCGCGTTGAAAAGCAACCATATACGCCTGACGATTTTTACGACCTTCTTGTAACCCTGCTATAAAATTATCCCTAAACATTTTATTTTCAAGCATTGGTGCTGTTTCATCAATCATAATAAGTGAAGGATTACCACCAGATACAGTTATATTATTTATTCTATGTAATATATAAGATATAACTGCAGGCGCTAAAGTTTCATCTTGTAAAATATCCGTAAAATCAAACGTTGTTAACCTAGAGTTTAAATCCAATGTATCGGAGTTTTCATTAAAAATTTCACCGTATTGTAATGGATCCACCCATTTTTTTAATGCTGGTCTCATATTACCAGATGAAGAAAAACAACTTTCCCAAAGATTTTTTAACAACCTGTCTTTTTCTGTAAGATAATCAAAATTAACCGATACGGCACGCGCAATTTCATCTGCTGAATTTGGATCGTTTTGCTCAGAAATCATAGAAAACCAACGACGTAAAAAAGCACGATTTGCCGCAGTATCCGGCATTTTAAGTGGATTTAAATGTGTTTCAAAAGAGTCTTCAACTTTATTATTTTTATCAGTTCCTTGCATGGTTACATATTTACCACCAACAGCCAAAGTGAATATTTCAGCACCTTTATTTCTATCAAAGAAAAACGCTTTAAGTTTTTTATGACGTAATGATTGTGCTATCAAGAAACTAAATAAAGTTGTTTTACCACCACCGGTTGGACCAATAGTCAAAGTATGAGCAACTGCTGCAGGTTTATCAGATACATGGAATTGAAATTGATACGGTGTTCCTTGTGCTGTCGGAAATATCACTAATGGTCCCTGTCCCCAATCACAATTTGTAACCCCACGTGGAGTACTAGACATTGGTATGCTTATCGCCGCCGTACGAGACAACATCTTAAAACTACGTGGAAATACATCAAAACCTGGAATTTGTGTAAACCATGATACTTTTGAAGCAAAAGATTCTACAATAGGTGAAATTCCAAAAGACGCAGCAATTTTATTAAATTCATCTATGTACTTTTCAAGCTCTTCTATAGTTGATCCAAATATCAAAAATAAAGGATAATAATTTACAAGATTTTGATTTCCAGAAATATTCTCATCCATAGCAGATTCTGCAGCAGAAATTTGTTCTGTTGCTGATTCTTCTTTTTCATTTGCCGTAGCCCTACGTTGACGTAAAGTAGCCTCAATATCAGTGGCCCCCATAATTTGAAAAGCATTCATACAAATCATTTCTGTTTGTATTGTAT
>CALXQT010000006.1 GCA_944390835.1 uncultured Alphaproteobacteria bacterium
TTTTAAAACTCTGGTGCGAGCAAAGGGGCTCGAACCCTCGACCTCAACCTTGGCAAGGTTGCGCTCTAGCCAACTGAGCTACGCTCGCACTGCGTGGCATATTCTGACATATCTTTTATTACTTTGCAAGCCTTTTTTATATCATTAAAAAACCCGCTTTATGCGGGTTTATACTTACAACCATTTCCACGGCTGTAAAACTTTTAACAGATTGTACGCCGTACGCTTATCGCTAAACGTATGACCGCAGCGTGGGCATACAATAAACGGAGATATCAATGCCTTGGTCTTTTTAAACATTGAATACCATATAAACAATCCTAATGCCCATACCGCTATCACCAATCCCCATGCGACATATCCGAAATATTTATCCACTGTATCTGTAATTACATTAATAACAGTCACATCTGATTTAGATAAATCATCATATATCTTCGTCGCAACAGACCAAGATGATGGACGCCACGGATAAACATGTTCTATGCCGTAATTCGTCAGCAATGTCGTACCAAGACCACCTGTATTCTTATCCAACTGTTTTTTTACAGCTTCGTCTATCATATCGTCTATTTGAATCTGAAGCACACTGGTTAATTCCGTTTCAACTTGATCCAGTTTTTTGTTTACCAGCGCAGCGGTATCATCTACTTTAGTGATTACAGCATTCGCCTTATCTATACCCTCGTTCGCAGAGTCAACACCCTTACTTACACTATCTAATGCCTTATCCACCCCACTGGTATTAATACCGAATTTACTTGCCAAACCGCTTAATTTTTGAACTTTATCTGTTGTTTCTTGAACTTTCCCTGTCGTTTGTTCTGCTTTTGCGGTTGCATCCTTTGCCTGTGCAGTAGTATCAGTTACTTTATCTACCACGTCTTCGGCCATACGAACTGTATCAATCGCCGCCGCAACAGGTTTTTCTAAATTAATTGCGTCTTTTATGCCATCCAATAATTTTTCATACTGCTCAACTATGTTCCGCTGCAAATCAAAGAACATAGACACAACAATTGATTTCTTTATCGGCTGTGAATACGTATTCTTTACCCACAGCGGCGCCCATGCCACCAGCACAATCCATATTATAGAAACTATCGCAAATATACGCTTGGTCCTTGTAACAAATGAGGTTTTCTTCTTGACTGTCTTTGCCCCACCCCTATCTATGACCTCAATCTCTTTTTTCTTTCTTGGCATGGTAATACTCCTTTCCTTAATACTTTCAGTGTAATAAATTTTTTATTTGTGTTTCAATAGTTTTTAACGAACAAGTTCATTAAATTCTTTTATCTTATCAGCTAGCATTTCACGAAGTGTTTGAATGCCTTTATGCTTGGACTGAACTGCCATAACTTGCTTAACCGTTTTATGATAAATAGATGCTTCTTTTTCATCATCAAAGGCGGCTATTTCAGTCATAGGCCACAAATTGTACTTTTCACCAGATTTTAAACACGCTAATGTATAAACATACGTCATTTTATCTACAGACTTTACAGCCATTGCTAAATAAATTTTTGCCATAACATCCATAGACAATTTTGGCAGTCCAAGCATAGATGCCGTTTTTTTATTGATTATTATTTCGTCTTCTGTCTTCATTGTTCTTCTCTTTTATATTTTTCTATAAACTCTTTTTTAAATTTTGCAAATTGTCCCTGCTCTATGGCATTACGTATGTCACGCATTAAGTCCTGATAAAACCATAAGTTATGTTGTGTAAGCAGCGTTGCCCCAAGAATTTCGTTACATTTAACCAAATGGTGTATATAAGCACGAGACAACTTACACGCAGGACAACCACACTTGTCATCCAAAGGAGTAGGATCATCACGGAACTTGGCATTTTTCATGTTCATAGTACCATGTCTGGTAAATGCTTGCGCTGTTCTGCCTGCACGTGTTGGCATAACACAATCAAACATATCTATTCCACGTTCTACCGCCCCTAATATATCCAGCGGTGTACCGACACCCATTAAATACCTTGGTTTGTCTTCTGGTAAAAGCGGCGTCGTCGTTGCAATCATATCAAACATAACATCTTGCGGTTCACCAACCGCCAAACCACCAACTGCATATCCGTCAAAGCCTATATCCGTCAATTGCTTCGCTGACTTTATACGCAAATCTTTAAAATCTGCCCCTTGAACTATACCGAATATCCCATAACCAGGCCGGTCTATAAAAGCCTCTTTACTACGCTTTGCCCAGCGAGCAACCATATCCACGTTCTTTTCAACACGTTCACGCGGTGCCGGTAAATGTAAACACTCGTCTAAAACCATAGTTATATTAGAATCTAGTTGATGCTGAATATGAACAGAATCTTCTGGTCGCAGAAAATGCTTTATTCCACCATCTATGTGAGAAGTAAACTCTACCCCTTCTTCCTTCATCTTTACCAGATTAGATAAAGACATAACTTGAAAACCACCGCTATCGGTCAAAATGGGCCCCGTCCAACCACTGAACTTATGAAGTCCACCCATTTTTTCAACTAAATCACCACCTGGCCGCATCATAAGATGATATGTATTTCCTAATATTACCTGAGTGCCAGTTTCGCGTACCTGATCCATAGTCAGCGCTTTAACCGTGGCTGCCGTACCAACTGCCATAAACGCCGGTGTCTGAAAAGTACCATGTGCGGTCTCTACTTCGCCACGCCGCGCCGCACCATCAGTTGCAATCAAGTTAAATTTTAACGACATTTTACACCACTTTTACTTAAAGTTTTCTGCCCAAACCGCACCTAAATCAGTGTCAAAATCGGCACCCTGGGTAACGATTGATACTGGACCGTCAAAATATCCACGAGAATATTTTATTACATCTTCAACCGTTACAGATTCTGATAATTTTACATTTTCATAGAAATCGTATAAACGTCCATAATCTCTGTAAAAACCTATCAAAATATTACACCGCCTGCTGGCAGATTCTAGGAAATCCGCCTGTTTTAATTTATTTTGACGATTAAATCTGTCCAAATCATCCGCTGTTATCTTATTTTCGTTGTATATGCGAAAAGCATTTTTTGCTACCAATGCCGCACACTTTTCTATATTTCTGGATGAGGTCTCGGTTTTAAAACCGTTTACATTAAAATCTTCGTTTCCGTACCCTACCATACTAAAAGCGTACGCAAGACCATTTTCATGTCTTATTATTTTATTTAGTTCTCTGGAAATATATGTTTCAAATTTTGCCACACAACGATTTTTATATATATCTTCAAATTTATTTCCACACTTATCAGTGAATAAAATATTCAAACGAACATTTTTATTATCCTGTTTAGAATTATGAAATACACCCGGTGTATAATGTATCTCTTTATTTTCTGGCACATCAAACGTCGGTAAAAATGCAAACGTTTTCTCAATGTATTTTAATAATGCGTCTCTATCTTCTATCTTACCAGAGGCACAAATAATACAATTTTTTGTGGACATACGACTGTAAATAAAATCCATTGCCTGTTGACGCGTAAATGATGAAATAGTATCTTCTGTTCCCAAAGCTCTAAACGAAAAAGTCGCATAATTAAATAACTTTTCTGACACAAAATCATCAAATTGTCGGAATGGATTATCCAATGAACGCCGTAACTCATCCTTTACAACTCCACGTTCTATTTCTATTTTCTGTGGGTCAAATAAAGAGTTTTGTAATTGATCACCAATATAATCAATTAATTTATCCGCATTTTCCGCAAGAATTCTACCATGAAATTCTAATCTGCTGTTACCGGTTAACGCATTTCTTTCGCCGCTATAATAGTCAAAGTAATCGTCTATAGCTTTCTTATCCGGAAATCGTGGCGTACCTTTACAAAGCATATGTTCACAAAAGTGTGTTAAACCATATTCATTTGGTTTTTCGTCACGAGAACCTGTATTAAAATGCACATTAAAATTTATAGTCTCTAAATCCATTGGATCCAAAATAACAATCAACCCGTTTGATAATTTATGTAAACTCGGTTCAAATTTCATTATGCATTCTCCTTCTTAAACAACAGACAACAATCACCATACGAGAAAAATCTATACTTTTCTGCAATCGCATGTTTGTATGCCGCTTTCATTTCATCCAGTCCTGTAAACGCAGATACCAACATAAATAGTGTTGATTTCGGTAAATGAAAATTCGTCAGCAATACATCCACCGCACCAAATTTATAACCCGGTGTAATAAATATATTTGTACTGCGACATATTGGCACAACCCTACATTTTCTTTGGCCGTCAGATAAAACACAGTTGTCCATTGCCGCACTTTCAAGCGTCCGCATTGATGTTGTTCCGACCGCAATTACGCGTTTCGCATTGTTTATTATGTCCGCCTGTTCCGGTGTTATACAACACCATTCACTATGCATTTTATGTTCATTTAAATTTTCCGTTTTAACCGGCATCCATGTGCCAGCACCAACGTGTAAAGTTATTTTTACTATCTTTGCACCACGTTTTTCTATTTCATCCATCAATTCTGGTGTAAAATGTAAACCAGCAGTCGGCGCTGCCATAGAACCAATTGGATCTGCATACACTGTCTGATAACGTTCTCTATCCTCTGTTTCTGCTTCGCGTTTTATATATGGTGGCAGCGGCATTTTACCAACCTTATCTAACACCTCGAAAACGTTATCACATAAAAATTCTAATTTCAAACCACTTTCATCATCTCTATCCAAAACCTTGACCTGCGACTCGTCATCAAGTGTTAATATTTCACCAGTATTTATTTTGTTAAACTTTTTACACAACCCCCACCAGATTTTATCACTAACCGCTGTATGTAACGTTATTTCATGCCCAGATGCTAAAAAACGTGCAGGTATAACCTTTGAATTATTAAATACAACAACATCGCCCTTCTGCAAATAGTCTAAAAAATCACGGATATGTTTATCCGAAATCTCGTTACCATTTACAACCAACATTCTTGATGCATCACGCTTGTGCAAAGGATGCGACGCAATCAATTCTGCCGGTAGTTCAAAATCAAAATCGGATGTATGTAAAGGTTGCATAAACTTATCTTACCTTCTGCATTTGTTTTAGCAAGCTATCACGTTTTGCAATTTCTTTTATTTCTTTCAGAGTTTTGTCATTGATTTCTCGTACTCTGGTTTGTTGAAACTTGAAACCATAATAGTTTTTATAAATAAAGTTTTTTGTTTTTATTCTGGACAATTTTAAGGTATCACCTATATTTATTGCTTTATAATATTCCATACCTTTTGCAACATCTTCGAACTTAATTATACGCAATGCGGTATCTTGTGTATTGATCCCTTTAAAAACAATATTATTTTGCCCCTTTCTCACTACAATATTATAAGTGCATTTTTGTTCCGAAATTTTCGCTATACCCCAAAGCCCCGCCGTTAAGCAAATTATAAACGTTATTCCTTTTATAGCATATTTTTCCATTATTTAAACTCCAGCCCCTGTTCTTCATAGTTTTCTGCTTTATTCTCCCAATCTGGTTCTACCCGTACGAACAAATGAAGTCGTGCGTTTACCCCCCACTGATCTTGTATATCATGTCTGGCAGCCGTACCTATTCTTTTTAACTGCGCCCCACCACGACCAATTACTATCTTTTTATGCGCTTCATTCTGAACCGCTATCTTTTGATATATATCCAGAACGCCTTCTTCATCAACCTCTACCTTTTCTGTCACAACGTTTATGTGATAAGGCAATTCTTGATGAATATATTTATATATCTTTTCACGAGTTAATTCCGCCAAATACAAATTATCTGGCACATCTGACGCATCTTTGGTATCAAATAAATACGGGCCCTCTGGCATTACTGCAGCCAAATTTTCCAACATTTGCTTTATACCATCGTTCTTTAAAGCAGATATCATAAATATCTCAACAGGATTCACCAATTCCACAATCTGCGCAGTCAATGGTAATAAGTCAGGCTTTGCAACCGCATCTACCTTGTTTAATGCAACAAATAAGTTCTTATGGTCTTTTACCTTTTCTATTAACCCACGAACCGTATCCGTTACACCCTTTTGCGCATCAATTACTAATAAAATTGCATCCGCATCATATGTAGCATCCATCGCCGCACCGACCATCGCTCTGTCTAATCGGCGCGAGGGTCTAAAAATCCCCGGTGTATCAACAAAAATCAATTGCCGATCACCAACCATTTTTATTGCACGAAAATTCGTACGTGTCGTTTGAACCTTGTGCGAAACAATAGATACCTTTCGCCCCATAATTTGGTTTAACAAAGTACTTTTACCGGCATTCGTTGGCCCGATTATCGCAATAAATCCAGAATATGTCTTAGTCATACCGCAAACATAGCACACTTTATTAAAAAGTGAATAAAAATCTTGAAAAGATTAGACTATCGTATTAAATTGTCAATGCTATTTAACATAAAGGATTTTTTATGCAGCTTACCGGCCCGGAAATATTACGGTGTATGGAAACCCCAATCCCAAGCAATCCAGATAGGAAACCTAATATTATAATAACTCCTTTCAATAAAAAATGTTTGGGCAGTAACAGTTATGATTTGCACTTAGGAAACGAACTAAAAATATATAAACATACTCTGCCATATGGTATGAAACCAGTTATAGAATTTAATCCAAATAAAAAATATTCTATGCGGGACTGGTTTGTTGATAACACCAGTTATACAAGATATATAAAACATCCAGAAGAATTTGATATCCGCAACCCACAGTTTTTATTAGATCCATGCGATGAGAGATCACATGAAACAATTGATATCATAATACCAGAAAATGGATTGATATTATCTCCTGATATCGGTTATTTGGGGCACACCGTAGAATATACAGAAACATATAATTTATTTCCTTATATAGATGGGAAATCGTCTGTTGGTCGAAATTTTATATTAAACCACCATACCGCTGGTCGCGGTGACGATGGTTTCTGCGGACAATGGACATTGGAAATAAAGGTATTATATCCAACTGTTGTGCGTCCAAATATGCGTATTGGTCAAATATATTACGAACAATTTATTGGTGACCGCAAACCATATAATAAAAATAAATCAAGTCATTATAACGGTCAAATGGGTCCAACACCCGCGGCTATAATACCTATCGAAAAAATAAAGCAAAGGCAAAAATAAAAAGCCCCAAATGGGGCTTTTTTTTAAATGCTGTCGGCGTTTATCCAACGACCGTTCAATAACAAGCCAGGTGCCATACCTTCATTAGCACGCAAAGCATCAATTACACTACGTGCCTGCGCCGCATCCAAGTTTATGATACGAACTTTATACATATCGCCTTCTGGGACTACGACCGCATTACCATATTGAGCCATACGCGCCGCCAATGTATCTGCACTATCTTGCGCATAGAATGCTGCAACTTGTACACTATAATCACCGGTCGCAGCTGGTGCAGATGTTACACCAGGTGCAGTTGTTGTAGTAATAACCGTAGTTTCTGTCGTCTGAACAGGTTGACTCGCCTGAGAGGTCGCGCCCAAAGTCGCATTCTTTACCGCCATTGATTCGTTGGCCATAACCTGAACCTGAACTTTTGTCTGCCCGTTCATACCAATTTTTTGAGCCGCCGCTGGAGACAAATCCATAATACGAGTGTTTACAAATGGGCCACGATTATTAACACGCACAACCACAGATTGCCCATTGTCCAAATTTGTTACACGTGCAATCGTTGGTAATGGCAATGTTTTGCTTGTTGCCACCATTTGATTTACATCAAATACTTCGCCGTTACTTGTCTTCGTACCGTTTAATTCAGCCGGAACGATACCAGCAATTCCTGTCTGATTATAGGTCAAATCTTCAACTGGAATATACTGTACATCCTCAACCTTATAGGCGCTGCCAATATAATATTTTGGCGCCGCCGCCAATAAATAAGCATTATTCAAAGAACTGTCTTCGGTAACAAGAGTTTCTTCACCGAAACCATCGGTACCATAACCATTAACCATACTGGTATCTGTAGAATTCAAATCAGTACAACCAACCAGTACAGCGGTTAATACTGCTAAAGATATTACTTTTTTCATTATTGGGACTCCTTACATTCTTATAATTAAGATTTTATCATATAAAAAGCCCACTTTCAACTTTATTTTGACTATATTTTTTTATTAATTAAATATGCAACAGGCAGATAAATTATCGCGTAAATACCGATCGCCACAAACAGCATCCATACATTAGGAATAGGAACAAACCATAATCCAACCCCCATTAATACAGCCAACATTCCGAAAGACGCTATAGCACGGCGTGTACGTGGTTCTGTATGAATTAAATTTCTACGACGACATGCCCGACGTAATAAAAAGTTCTTTAAATATCCGCTTATTACTATACCAACGGGAATTGCTAAATATCCGATAAAATAAAACGCCGCTAAATATATTACAGTTGCGACCGCCAAAGAAATTATACTAGTCTTTACTGGTGTACGCACATCTTGTGATGCATATAAGGTCTTGCTATAAATTTGACTTATCATCATTGCAGGTAATACCAACACTTGTATCATGATCGCCAATGCAACTGCATGTGTTGATGCCGCAGTCCATGCACCATACTGAAATAGACATCTTATAACAGGTTCTGCCAAAACAAACAGCCCAACCATACACGGGATTATCAACATCATAGACTGTCGCATAGATGAATTCTGTTGAATATAAACGCTGCGCATATTCTTTTCTGCCAGCGCGTTAGAAATAGATGACATCAAAACCGTTCCAACAGCCAAACCAATCAATGCAAAGGGTAATTGAACAATCCTATCAGAATAATACAACCAAGAAACCGCCCCGTTCTGGAAACTGGCAACCAGTGTACCAACTATTATAGTTATCTGATAAAACCCGTTACCAACAATACTTATCCCCAAACGCTTAAACATGCTTTTAATTGCGGGCGTCCATCTTGGTTTTATCAGTCGCAACCCAAAATGCCTGCGACGAATTCGAGACCATAATATTCCAAACTGAATAACCCCAGAAAGCAAAACGGTAAAGGCCATAAGATATAAAATTGTACCTTGGGCGAAAAATGTTCCTAATAATAAAACACAAATCAGCATTATATTCAGCAAAACAGGCATAAATGCAACCAATAGAAACTTTGAAAAAGCATTTAAAATCGCAGACAGAAATGCCGACCCACATATAAAAATTACATACCAAAACATAATTCTAGAAATAAGCACCGTTAATTGCATCTTACCTGGATCATCTGCAAAGCCAGGTGCCAAAATCCAAACTACTATCGGCATAAATATCTCAAACAGCAATGTAATGCCAAGCAATACAACCATCAACCAAGAGAAAACATTTTTAGCAAAGTTTTCATCTTTATTTTTATCAGCATACATCGGTATAAAAATGGAGGACAGAGCTCCTTCACCCAACAAATCACGAAATAAATTTGGTAATTTAAACGCCGCCAAGAAAACGTCTGACAGTCGTCCCGCACCAAATACATGCGCAATCAGCATATCGCGAACGAAACCAAAGACGCGACTGATTCCAGTCATAACGCCTACACCGAAAATATGTTTGCCTAGTCTCATAGTTTGGATTATACTCTCGTTTAAGAAACAAAATCAAGGCAGGAATATGCGTACAAAAAAAATACTTATATTATTAGGTCTGGCAATTACATTAACAGCTTGTGCCGGGACAGACACTGACCTAGAGATGGACAAAACTTTGTCAGAAATATATGAAACCGCTTACGCGGAATTCAACGACGAACACTATGAAACCGCTGCCGAGGAATTCTTAAAAGCAGAAGGTCAATATCCATCCAGTCCATGGGCTGCAGATGCGCTTGTAATGGCTGCATATTCGTATTACATGGACAATGATTTTGCTGGCGCCATTCTTGTTACCGACAGATTTATGCGTTTCCACCCTGGTCATAAAGACGTCCCTTATATGTTATACTTACGGGGCATGTGCTATTATCGCCAAGTAAGTGATGTTAGACGTGAACCAGGTATGTCTGCTTATGCACTACAGCAATTCCAGCAGCTTGTTGACAGATTTCCAAGGTCCGAATACGCTAAAAACGCAAAAAATAAAATAATTATCTTAAAAAATTATATCGCCGGTAAAGCGATGTATTCTGCACGTGCAGATATGGCAAAAGAAAATTGGCCCAGCGCAATTTCTCGTTTGCAATCTATTGTACAAACGGCCCAAGAAACAGCCATGACACCAGAAGCCTTATACAGATTGACCGAATGCTATACCGCCATAGGGTTACCAGAACAGGCCTATGGTTATGCAGAAATGTTGCGTATGAACTTTCCTGACAACACTTGGACACAAAAACTTACTAAGAAAGCAGCAGACTTTGATTCTGGTAAAGATAAATAAATGAAACAGCTTTCTGATAGAGATATCGTTGAAATGATCGGCGGAACATTTGTTCCAGATGATAAAAATACCAGAAAAACAGTCCATGCAGAATTAAAATTGTCCCAAAGGATTCCACCAAAAGAACCAATCGTACCAACTCATACTGTACTAGACCTTCATCAGCACACAGAAGAGCAAGCCTGGCAGGAAATTATGGAACTTGCCACTTCTGGCGTAAAAAAGGCAACAATTATTACGGGTGCCAGCGGCATTTTACATAAAAAATTTCCAAAATGGGCAAGCGAGAGTATTTTATCTCCTCACATAATATCATCAAAACCAATCAATAACGGTAGTTTTGAAGTAACTTTTAAAAGAAAAAAGAACTAACCGTTTCCGTTTATCCAAGATATCGGATTTACATAACTACCATTTTCTTTAACAGCGTAATGTAAATGAGGTCCGGTTGTGCGCCCTGTATTTCCGGTTTCGGCAACCTTACATCCGGCATCAACCCTGTCACCAGGATTTACAACCACCTTATTTAAATGACAATACACAGTTTCGTGATCAGCGGCATGCGAAATTTTTAACCCATTTCCACATGTGGCATCTGTCCATACATCGGTCACTGTTCCGTCTGCTGGGGAAAAAACATCAGTTCCGACAGATGCCGCTAAATCAACACCGCTATGTTTTGATTTCTCACCTGTAACCGGATGGTACCGTAACCCATAACCAGAAGTTATTTTTTTATCTCCAATTAAAGGGATACCAAACGGTAATTTCTGGTGCTCTGGTGTATCCGTATTAGAAGGAACACAACTCCTTACAGAACTAGTTATCTGGGTGGTGGAACCGATCTTCTGTGGCTGCTGAGACTGCTGCGACTGCTGCGTAGAAATATATTGCTGCACACGATTCCACGCATCTATAGTATGCCGATTTGACATTGCCATATCTTCTTGTATCGTAATACCCTGATATGCACATCCAGATACGCATCGACCAGAATTATCATATATTGTTTCCCACGGTTCATATGCATCTTGCTTTAATGCAACCTTTTGAACGAAGGTTAAATCATTAACGGTTTTAGGAAATGATTGTGGTTGCAGTAAACTGGCACAATATCCTGTGTCACCCAAACAACAAATCATCCACAAAGCAAGCGGTATAATATTTCTCATAATTATGAATATTATACCAGATTTATTTATAAAACTAAAATGCTATCTTTAACTTACCAGCAACGGTATGAACAGTATAATGAGACCGCATATCAAATGAATAAACAAGCCCTGCTGTAAAGAACTCATTAAAGAAATCTATTCCAAGCCCAGTATTTAATATGGCGCGCTTTGGTGCCTCAATAGGGACATCATAAAATTGGTTATCTATTAATTGAACTCGCATATTATCTGTACCATGACTGATTATGTCATATCCACCACCTATACGAACACCAGGTCGCACGACGAAATCAGAACCTATAAAATCAAAACCTAAATACATATCAACAGAAGCTGTCATGGTATTATACCACCAATCATCAAACTCTTGTGCAACAGCATCAATATATTTATCTGCAGTAACTAATGCATATCGCACGGAGGCACTTGGTATCATAGATATACGCCCACGTAACATACGAGCACCAAAGTTCATCTGCCCCGCATAAAAATACGTATCGTATGTTCCGTTATCATCAATACCTGCCAAAGATTTATCTATATTCCAACTTGTATGCCCAGCGTTTAACCCAAAATTCATAAAAAAACCAGATTCTGAAAGATATTGAGTAAATAATGTTACACTATTACTTGTCGCATCTGAATATGCCCGACTATCATGTGTATCCGTCAAACTACGAGTATATTCAGCACCAACCAACCAGCCATCCGATAAAAAACTTTTCGCATTTACAACAAAACCTGTATTATTTGTTTTAAAATCATTATTTTGATTCCCCTGATAATCGGCGAAACTTCCAAATACCTGACCGTCAATTACTAACATTCGACGACCGTATTCACACTTTATCAAATTATTTGTACATGAATTACGACGCGCAACTAAAGGTGAATCTATAACATTAAATGACTGACTTATATGTTGGTCAACTTCTAATAAGGCAATCGCTGTATTATTAAAACCTAAAATAGAAATTGTCTCTAGATATTCAGAAACATCACTTGTCTGAATTTCATTGATATAAGAAGCAACTTCTGCCCCCGGACCAAATTCAGAGAAAATGCCAGCCCACGCATTTGCTGCGTCAAACAAATATTCCGGCAGACCCGCAAAAGCTTTCTCGGAGACAGTGGCTGCACTTGCATCAAAACAAAATAAAATAATAAATAATTTAAAAATATTTTTCATAATGACGCGCCTCATTTTTTTTTATAATATGGTGGAAAGGACAAATTTTTAACAGGAAGTATTTACTATGAACAAAGTCAAAACAGTATACGACCATATTCGCAGCAACAATATAAAGACTTTATTGCTTGTAATCACGTTTCCTCTGATATTCATTGCACTAATTTTTTTATTCACATGGCTGGTGGTACCGGCAGAACAAGCATTACAAAACGCTATCAGGGTCGCCATTCCAACGTTCATAGCCTGTGCAGTATGGCTATTAATATCATGGGCGTTTGGAGATTCTATGATGCTACACTCTGCGCACGCGCATGAAATACATGATACCGACTCACAATACAAGGACGTTTTTCATAGTGTTGAAAATGTTGCTATTGCTGCGGGCTTACCGTGCCCACGCGTATATATCATAGATGATAACTCTATGAACGCATTTGCAACAGGCCGCACACCGAAAGACGCATCTGTTGCGCTAACTCGCGGAATCATAAAGAAATTAGATAAACTAGAACTAGAGGGAGTAATCGCGCATGAAATGGCACATATCGGAAATAGAGATATTCGTTTAGATATGATGTTAATAACTGGTGTGGGTGTTACTGTATTCGCAGCAGATATAATTTTCCGTCTTGCCATCAGCAGCGGACACGGCAATAACGACAACAAGAACAATAGTGGTGCTGTACTTCTTATGGTTTGGTTAGCCTTTATGGTATTTAATTGGATAATTACACCTATTTTACGTATGGCAGTATCCCGTAACCGTGAATATGCGGCTGATGCGACCGGAGCAAAAATTACTAGAAACCCACAGGCGTTAGCAAACGCACTTCGTAAAATAACAACCGATTCTCGTGTAGAGTGCCTGGATAAAGTAAAATCTATGGCGGCCGTATGCATTGCGTATCCTGGAGGGCCGAAAGAATTTGCTAGTTCACTGATGGCAACGCATCCGCCAGTCGAAAAACGTATTGAAAGATTGGAGTCAATGTCTCAGATAAAAGGAGCATAAACAATGGCAAATTTACACTTTCACTATGGAACTATGGGATGTTCTAAATCTGCATTGTTAGTTATAAACGCATATAACCAAAATAAGAACGGAAATAAAACAGAAATTATAAAACCTAAAATAGATAATAGATTTAGCGAAAACAAAGTAAATTCTCGTATTGGTATTGCCGCGGACGCAACAGTTTTACCGTCGCTACAAAAATGGTCTCCTGCCCCTGATACAAAAATGGTTTTAATTGATGAAATTCAGTTTTTCAAACCAGAAGACATCGATGTACTGGTTCGTATTGCCGACAGTAGCCCTATAATAATTATGTGCTACGGTTTAATGGTTGATAGTAACGAACATATATTCCCGGCCTCACGCAGATTAATAGAAGTTGGTGCGAAATTACACCGTATGGAATCAACCTGTCAGATACCAGGTTGCATGCGATTGGCAACACATCATCTACGATTTGATTCTGCTGGCAACGTAATTCGTGAAGGAGCCCAAATAGCAGTTGGAGACAGTAATTACAAGTCTGTCTGTCGTCAACATTTTAATATATTATATCATGGTCTGGGCAAAGATGGTAAGGGAAGCAGATAAAACGCAGCACATTTTACTTGCAATTGACATAAAAAGGTATAGAATATAACACCGTTGCGCCCATGGCTCAATTGGATAGAGCATCTGACTACGGATCAGAAGGTTGA
>CALXQT010000007.1 GCA_944390835.1 uncultured Alphaproteobacteria bacterium
AGAATCTTGACGAGCAACCCAATATATCATACCACCAACAAAGGCAATAAGGAACCAACTTTCCCTTAAAGTATCTATTATTCCCATTACCCCGGATTGCGTAGTCATTATTTACCTCGTTCTATCAGATTTTCAACCTGATGTACAAGTGCTCGCTGTGCTTCTAAACTACGTAATTCTGAATCACTGGCGTTTGACCCAAGCACACGTTCTATTGTAATTCTACGAAGGTGCGATAAAACTATACGACCCGCAGGCGTAGAAAACGTTCGTGTATAATTCTTTTCAACTTCTTCCATTTTTACCACCCTTTTTATATCAACGTTTCTTCTATTGCCATTTTTGCGATCGGAGCTATATATTTTAATTCTGCATCGCTATGTAAAGATATTTTATCTATCAAACCACGACGAGATAAAATCTGTAAACCTCTTTCACATAATGGTCTAATAAACTCATGCAGTAACCTACCGTATGTTGCACCAAGTATTCTCATCATATCTGCATTTCTAGCCATTATCTCTGTCGCCGTCATTTCTTTTTCCGACAATAAACCTAATCTATCCGCTAATAATGCATGACGAATTCGCTCGCGCAGGTCCTTTAATATTATCTGCGATACATCAAAGTCCGCACCAGATGACAATGGTGTTAAACCAGAGCTACCAACTGCCTTCGGTATTATCGCACCAGGTGTTAAATTTATATTTGAAAGGTTTATTACGCCGTCATCATCTGCTTGCCAAATACCAGATACAGCAATGGTCGCATTTTTTAATACCAACTCTACAACCTTATTAGCCGTTTTTATGTCAGGCAAAGCGCGTAATACCGGACCACGACCATATAATTCACCGCTAGCAACAGACCAACGAAATATTAAATATGGATTCGTTTCAAACGTACCTTTTGATACGATATTATTTTCTATATCCCCCCCAACGTCCAACCATGCGGTAAAATCTTTGCCTACCAAACTCTGCACAAGCCTTAATGGCATATCGGGATCTTTTTTAATTGCATCGCTAATATCTACGGGAGGTATCCAAGTAGGATACTTTTCCATAACTTCACGTGCAGTCATATTTGCCGTATGAAAAACGGCGTTTGGTAATATCGCAATATCCTTCATCGGAATAGCAGTAAAAGAAAACGCAGAATCTGCACCTATCGGATTCTCCGACATCAAAAGACAAGCCGTACCTAATATAACCAAATCTAAATAACACTGATGTATAGTTGTATAAAAATTAGAATCATTCAGGTTTGCTCGCAATACCGCAGCTGCAGTTGCTGCATCTGGAGACTCTTCACTTTCTGGTATCAGCGAAATCCATAGAGACTCTGGTGGCGTCAATAAAGAATACATTGATGCAGCCAAATTATCTACTGCATCTGCGGCAGTAGCATCAAACAATGTTGCCACTTCATCGTCTTCTGTCGGCATCGTATAACGCAAAGCGCTATCCCATCTATTTAACCATGGTGCACGCATTTCCAGCGCACGACGATACATCTGTTGTAAATTATTTTGCATATTTGCTCCTTTAAATTATTACAATTTAAAATCTGTATTTGCTTTAAAAGCTTTATATCCCAGACCAATAGAATTAACCGGCAGCGGTGTCGCACAAATAGCTCCTGCAACAGCGTCTAAACCATCGTCATGCCCAGCGTTCCCGATAGGTGACCAACCTAACATTTCTGATAATAACGGTGTAAATTGTACGCTTCTGTGCGCATGCAATCTGCCGGTTGTCAATATCGGCTCTATTGCGTCTAAGATCCTATTTTCTTTATTATAATGATTTAATATTTTCTGAACTTGAATTCTCACGCCCCGCTTTTGCATAACCGTTCTCATAATTTCTGGCAAAGCATTACCTATACCATTAGTTTCTATATATATTCTGTGTAAAGAATGTTTTAATAAAAAATCTAAAACCATCTCGCACTGACTTGCTAGTGGGTGCATCTCTTCATCTGAAACCATCAAATATTTAACGTCATGAATGAAAAAATGCTTGTTTTTATCGTCTCTATACATTAAAACGCAAACGCTGCCATCAGATCTTTTTCTACCAGAAGACGGATCCCAATATGCAGTTACACCAGTAATTGATGTATCTCCTATACGAGCCGTTCTAAAATCAAAATCATCTTCATATAAATGTAACGAGTCCGGATCTAAACGAGCTCTATCTGGAGCTATAAACTCTAACATCATCTGAGCAGAAAAATATCTTACTCCGACAGCGTTACGTAAATCATCTATACGATCTAAAGAGAATACCTCTGGCCATGCAGGTTTACCGTCAGAATCAACGATAGGAATTCGTAATTCTCGATAACCGCTTAAAAAAGGCGTTGAAAAAACAAAATTTTTATATACTATATCTGACATGGACTTTACTCCCAAAAGTTTGCCGACAAATCTAGAAGCTGAACAAGCCGTTTTAGCAGCAGTTCTTATGAATAATCGTGCACTTGAAAGAGTATCTGAATTTTTGCGTGCAGAACATTTTTCTCATCCCGCACATCAAGAAATATACAAATTGGCAGAAAGACAGTTTTCTGCAGGTATTCCATTTGATAAAAAAAAAAAAAAAAACTACCTTGACCAACAAGG
>CALXQT010000008.1 GCA_944390835.1 uncultured Alphaproteobacteria bacterium
CAAAGCATCTGCGGCAGATTCTGCTGCTACTGCAGCCTCATGCCCATGAGCGATTTCCGTGGCAGCAAACGCTAAAATTTTCTTTGCGGCATTTAATTCCGCACCCTCTAGTTTAGAAAGACGTTCAATTTCATCTAGTGGAACTTCTGTGAAAATTTTCAAAAACTTTTCCACCAAATCATCTGGCGTATTACGGAAATACTGATAATACTCATATGGCGTTGTTTTTTCCTCGTTTACCCATACAGCATTACCGGCAGACTTTCCGATTTTTTCACCTTTTGAATCTGTAATCAATGCCGTTGATAACACAAATACTTCTTTACCTAGCTTTTTACGCACCAGTTCAACGCCCATGATACTATTTCCCCACTGATCAGCACCACAAAATTGTAAAGTACAATTATATTTTTTATTTAGCGTCAAAAAGTCAACTGCTTGGAAAGTCATGTAATTAAATTCTAAAAACGTCATTCCGTTTTCCAAGCGTCTTTTAACACTTTCCATAGACAGCATTCGCGGTACAGTGAAATCCGTACCGAAATCACGCAAGAACTCCATATGCCCATAGTTTTTCATCCATTCATAGTTATCAACCATGATGGCGTCACATTCACCGCTGCCAAACTTTATAAACTTTGAAATAGACTTACGTAAACCTGTACAGTTTTTCTCAATTTGTGTATCCGTAAGCATTGGCCGACCTTTATCTCGTCCAGAAGGATCACCTATACGACCAGTTGCCCCCCCAACTAATAAAATCGGTTTATTACCATATTTTTGGAACCAGCGAATCAACATCAAAGACGCCAGATGTCCGACATGCAAAGAATCCCCAGTCGGATCTGTCCCCCAATATCCAACGATGCGACCAGAGTTTAACGCATCATTTAGCCCCTCTAAGTTTGACGCCTGATTTATAAAACCGCGCGCCTCTAATTCTTTTAATAATTCGTTCTGTTTCATATGATATTACCCTTTTATCAAATATTACCAGAAACTAAAATATTTTGTAATTTCTATCTTTGATATTGTTCATGTAATCTAAATATATTTTTAGGCATAGATAGCGTAGGTTTTAACCCCTTGCTACGCATAGCCGTCAAAACACGATAAGTTAAGAAAAATTTATCTGCACTAAAATCATGAAATCCCGCAGTATCCTGAAACAGCGCATCAGCATCAAATTCACTCAATATCGGTCTTACAAATAATAGCTGATTATTAAATCTGTATGCAATATGATTGCCGCTTTTTTTAGATTTAAATATATCAAACCGATCACCAACATCTAGATTTTTAGCAAATTGTATCGGCAGTCTTATCGGCAAAACATCATTTTTTTTCTTTACTTCAATATGTACTATTTGATTTGCAACACAAAAAGAAGATTTTACTCTATATTTTTCCATATTATCTCCTTTATAACTAATAAAGCCCGACAATTTGCCGGGCTTTATTGATTTTTTCTACCTATCAAAATACCGGCCTTTTGCAAAATTGAAGCAAATTTAGTAAAGCAACTTGCCCCATTTGCGCAAGACGTATCTCCATCTCAACCTAACATTTTTGCGACTTCGTCTGCCAAATTATCTTCACGTTTCTGAATACCTTCGCCCAAAACGAAATACGCAAAACCGGCTAATTTACCACCAGCTTCTTCAACAATTTGCTTAACAGTTTTAGACGGGTCCATAACAAATGGCTGCTCTTCCAAAACGCTTTCAGCATAATATTTGTTTATACGACCTTGAACCATTTTTTCAACAACCTGTTCTGGTTTACCAGCCGTTGCCCCAGATTCAATGAATACTTTCTTTTCACGTTCTACGGCAGCAGGATCTACATCTGCAATTGTCATAAACTCTGGCTTATTAGCAGCAATATGCATCGCAATCTTATTGCCAATTTCATCAATCTTATCGGAATCACCATTTATCGCAACTACAACACCGATTTGTCCCATACCTGGAACCAAAGCATTATGAATATATGAATAAATATGATCGCCAGATACCTTTGCAATGCGGCGCAAATTCATATTTTCACCAATTGTAGAAATTGTCGCAGCAATATCATCTTTAACTGCAGCCATAGTAGCGTCAAAGTCGCCTTTCATTTCGGCAGCCTTTGCGGCAATATCAGCCACCAACTTCTGAAACTTATCGTTTTTCGCAACGAAATCTGTTTCTGCGTTAACTTCCACTACGCAACCCATATCATCACATTTTACGACAGTAACCAAACCAGATGCCGCAACACGTCCTGCTTTTGATGCCGCTTTTACTATACCTTTCTGACGCAACCAATCCGCAGCCGCTTCAATGTCACCATTTGTTTCTGTCAAAGCCTTTTTACAATCCATCATTCCTGCTGATGTTTTTTCACGCAGTTCTTGAATCAATTTTGCGGTTACTTCTGCCATTGTAAATCTCCCATAATTAAAGTTTTGCCCTGGTACTGGCGCATCACTTTATGACGCGCCAACACCGATTATCATCCGCATAGCAGAATTATTTATCTGCTTTTTCTGCTTTTTCAATCATTTTTCCACGACGTTCGGCACGTGCTTCTGATGTCTTAGATTTCTGACGCGCTTCTTTATCTTTTATATCCGCTTCAAAATCTTCCGCAGCTGCATCTGCCATATCAGATTCAACCTTTTTACCGGCAGCGCCACCCAAACGTTTTTCTATACCAGATAAAATTGCATCTACGAACAAATCGCAATACAACTGTGTTGCACGTGCAGCATCATCATTACCTGGAACAGGATAATCTACCAATTCTGGGTTCGCATTTGTATCACAAATAGCAATTGTTGGTATATCTAAAATTTTCGCTTCACGAACAGCATTAATTTCACGAGGAACATCAATAACTATCATCGCCTGTGGTGTGCCATGCATTTCCAAAATACCACCGAAAATATCACGCAATTTTTCGACTTCTTTTGTCATGACCCCAACTTCTTTCTTTGTCAGGCCCAATTTATCTGCGTTTTCAATGTCTGCTTCCATCTTTTTTAAACGACGAATAGACTGTGAAACCGTTGTCCAGTTAGTTAGCATTCCACCCAACCAACGATTATTAACATAAAACTGACCGCAACGTTCTGCCGCGTCTTTTACGATATCTTTAGCCTGATGCTTTGTCGCAACGAAAAGAATTTTACCCCCAGCGGCGGCAATCGCTTCCAAAGCCACTAATGCACGATGCAATAAAGGCGCTGTTTTATTCAAATTAATGATGTGAATTTTATCTTTTACCCCATAAACATATGGTGTCATTAACGGATTCCAGCGACGAGTATGATGTCCAAAATGTACACCAGCTTCCATCAGCTGTTTCATTGTAAATGTAGGCAATGCCATTGTAATATCCTTTTTTCTGTTGTTATCCTCGTCGTTGGCGAAAACCAAATTTTCATTTGGACAGAAATTAATCGGCCGAACGACTGTGTTCTTCACGCTGACGCGCGTAGCCTGATAATAGAACAAACCTACATAAAAATCAAGAAAAAACTGACATTTTTCAGTCATACCCTTATAACCGCAATAATATTATCAAATTATAATAGAAAGAATTGAATGTTTAATAAACAAATAGTGCGGCAACAACATCCTGGTCAGCCAGTAAATTAAATAAATACATTAAAAAAATAGGCAATAAAACACTAAAATAAAAAGTCCGTTATAAAATTAAAAGAAATCCCTAAGATCAAATTACTACCATAATGTTCTGCACCTCTAGCTTTTGCAAGTCTATATTGAATATACGGTCCCATAGTAAAACTACCCCATAAATTGGTATCCAGACGCCCAAGTACGCTGAAGTCTCTTTCCAAATCAGTTGAAACATACCTTGAATAAGAAAAATATTCACGATAATACCCGTCAGAAGACAATTTCACCCCTTCTCTTACGAGATATTCTAACCGCCATCCAAATTCTGCACCAAACTTACTATTTTGTTGATGACCGTATGTAAAGTCATATTCATGAACGCCTGTTATATACAAACTTTTTATTAATTCATGATCAAATAAAGAGATACCAGTACTAGAACGAATTATATTCTGACGTGGCGATTCATCTCTATCTACAAATTGAGTTTCATATGCAGCACGAAATGTTGGACCAAATTTTAAACCAGAAAAGTCCCAACAGGCATATGAAACATCACTTGAATACAATATTTTGTCGGCACTTTCATCAACGGTCGCAGGTTCATTATATGGTTTCAACGTCGTTCTGCCGTATTCCATAAATAAACTATTATCCCATTTAAATCTATTTTCAGTAAATTCTAAAATTGTATCAAAAACCCCTCTTATATAGTCCTGACTTGTAGCATTTAAAGCAGAAACCGGCGACTCCTGATATTCTTCCGCATTATTAACCTGGGTTTTACTCCAATCCAAACCTATACGGCGAACAGATAGTTTTAAACTAGTTTCGTCTTGCGAAAAACCAAATAGAGGAATTTTTTCTTCAGTTTCTTCTTCCAAAGAAAAACAGGTTTCTTCCGCTGCGTTTACCGCAATCGGGATAAAAAAAAAGAATAAAAAAAATGCGATTTTCCTTAAGAACAACATATCTCAATATAAAAAACACTACTTTATTATATGCAAAACACCATTTTGATCTAGATAACGCCACCCCGCCTCACGAATAGCTATTGTAAAATCGGCCCGACGAGCCACTGGGATCTCCAACGTTACCTGATTACCATTTATATATTTTGTAAAAAAATCTATTCCCTCTGTACGAGCAATTTGATTTAACTCCATCCATCCTGCTAACTTATCTGTCATGACAACCTGAACAAGGAAGCGGTCACCAGAATTTCCATCAGTCAACCAATTTTGCACGTTATTGTCCATCATCCACGTACGTGCCGCTTCACGGTCAATTGTCATAGTAATATTAGCAGAATAAGTCGTATCTGATTGTTGTTCGCCGTCAATACTTGAAGCCGCAATTAAATTAGTTAAACTTGCGGAACTGGCGTTTTGCAAAGCCTCGTCCAACTGATCTGGAATAGCATATTGCCCCAAAACATCAGAAATAATCTGCCGTCTGGCTTCATCAAAAGCCATATTCTTAGCGTTTGCC
>CALXQT010000009.1 GCA_944390835.1 uncultured Alphaproteobacteria bacterium
ATATCCGATATTTTCTGCGTCGGTACCTATTTTTTGTGCGCTGTTGTTTATATCCGTGATTATACCGTTATCTGGGTTATATATACCAGTTGGGTTTTCGCAATTCTTATCCGAAAACGGGTAGTAATAATATGTCCCACCAACTGGACGTATCCAACCACTTTGTACACCAGATAGATTGTACCCAGGCATAGCGAAGTCAGAACATGCTTCTGATGGCCGAACATATTCAGGTTCTGTAGCAACCGGTTCTGGTTCAATCACTGGCTCTTTATCAAATATAAATGAATCTGAAGGCGCAATAACTTCTAAATCTTTTTGTATTTCCTGTTTATAAGAAGGCGTTGATTCAACGATAGGTTCTGGTTCTGGCTCAACGATAGGTTCCGGTTCTGGTAATTCTATTTTTTTTGCACCTAATACCATTACGATTTTTTCGGTTTTCTTCATCGTGTCTGGTTCGTTCGCAGAACGCCAATCTATGTATAATGCTGCTGCATGAGCATCTTCTGCCAACATAGGTTTATATTTCAGATCTATTGAACAAGATGTATTAGAATCTATTTGACCAAGATTAGTACAGGTATCTTGTACGGTTAATCCATTTGTTTCATCTGACTTACGGATATTCATGACCTTTATTGGGGCATTTGCAGATATTGTTATTGTTTCTGTGTCTGTATCACCAATTGTAACATTTGTCATATCTATTGTGTCCGGTGATATGTTTAAGTTAATTGCCACCTCTTCAGCGTTTTCGATTTTTTCTTCTTCTTTTTGCGTTAATATCAAAGTTAATAATATTAATACAACAATAAATGCCGCAGCCAATAATAGCCATTGTATATGCTTTGGCGTATTTTTTCTTAAATCAGAAAATTGCTGTCTTAACTTATTCATGTTTATCCGCGATTATAAAATATTTATATTATTGAATCCTTACGACATTACAGCTGACACCGCTGAACTCTAATAATTTATTACATAGTTCTTGCGCAGTGTTTACATCAGACAACGGACCAATACGCAAACGATATAAACGACCTGCTGATGATTCAGAACCCAGATCACCAACACCCTGTTCATCAACAGCAAAGAACACCATGTCTTTATAAGGTGTTAGAATTCCAGTTCCATTTTCGCCACTGAATTTCGCCAATAAGTTCGCCCAATAGTCATCTAGTGCTTTTACAGAAGTATCTGACTTTAATTCAATTGCAACCCCCGTCTGATTGCTTGTAATCAATGGGATGTTTGATTGAGGTAAGAAAGATCCAGCTGTTAAACGTTCCGTCGGTATCATAGACAAACCACTTGTTGAACCAGTTGTGGTTCCATATGTTGCCGTTGGTATTGCATACCCTGCAGGGGCATAATAGCCACTTGTGGTTCCTGTGGGCATGTTGCCAATCATCATAGGCGTTGTTGTATATCCGTTCGCAGACGCATTTATCGCATTCACATCCGCTGCATATGCAATGTTGTTTAGCGATTGGCCAGACATTATGCTTTGTGCAACATTTGCTTCTGCCAATGCCATCACAGATGCGGTATCAGCAATCAAGAAAGGTTTTTCACGTTTCTTTATGCATACAATACGTTGACCGCTACGCAGAACCATATCGCCAACAGCTTCTACGATTAAAAGACGGCCATCTTCACCATCAGTACGGAAACTAACTGGAGACTCACCACCCTCTATCAAAAGAGATACAACCGGACGTTGTGTCATTGATATAACTTTGTCACCAAAGTCAATATAGGTAAATATCTGATCACGCCACACGCGTTCTGGCGCGATAACGTAATCATCTGGATTAGGTACGTATATGTCTAAATCAAATCTGAACTCAGACGGATCAATTTTCATCGATTTTATCCAACCGTAATCTTCACCGTCAACACCAATCGTATTTGAGGTGTTAGACACTTTCTTGAATATGGAAGAAGAACCACCCACCGCATTGATTGCACCTGTAGAATTCGGTAAGGTCGCAGCACCATCTAAAGATACATCTACCTGTGAATATGTTATTTCACTTGAGTTAGATGGTTCACTGCGTAGATAAAATAAATATTTATTTCCAGATTCACCAGTTACAATTAAATTCGTATCAGAACCCTGATTACTTGAAACTGGGGTAATGTACATCGATGTTCCACCAACCGCCGCATCAATCGAGAATAATCCGTCATTACCAATTACTGCATCGGCAATTTTTTCACCCGCAGGTAAAGTAATCAAAGTAGTCATTCCATTACGTAGTTTTACAGGTAAAACACTGCCCGTAGACCAGGTAAGTTGTGCGTACCCTGGTTTTGTACTGCCCGAAGCCATATTGGCCGTTGGGTTGTCCCATGCACTTTGTATACCATAATTTTGACCGCCAGTTGTGGCCGCATCTGCAATACCACATAGCATGGCCAGACATAATATGGATACGTTTAACTTTATAGCCTTTGCAAATGTCATACCTTTTCCTTCCGTTTCGTTTTTTTATTCGTCTTCTAAATAACCTGTGTTTAGCGGGTCGCCGTTACCAGATTCAATTTCGTATTCAGAAACCCGTATACCTAATGGGTTATTAAAACGATCAGACCATTTTATTTCGGTCCCTTCGTCCATATCTAACTTTATTCTTATTTTATACTCTTTTTTGTCCATCTGTCTATTACTATCTGCACAGAAATATCTAAAATTTATTGTGTATTCATTGTTTTCCAAATTAAGAGGTTTAATCGCACCGTTATCAAATTCTACAGAACAAGAAAATTCAAAATCTGGTACTCCACTCATCCATGCGTTCCACATATTTGTCTGAGTGAATTCACTATATATTTCAGGAGTTGACCATGCATATACCACCCCATTAAAGTCGTTATTCCATTTGGTACGCATTTCACGGGCATCTGGTAAGACTTCATTTCTTGCGCGGATGTATTCGCGGATGAAAGACCGTTTATAAATATCCATGTTTTCATCATTTGGAATCATTTCTCGTAAAATGACCTGCAAATCATTTTTAGGTGCAGACATTAAAAAGAATACTTGCGGTCTATCAAGAGGGTACATGTTATACAAAGTTATCATTAACACACCCAGCACAATCAGCATTGCGGCGAACACAAATGTCATCAGTCTAGATAGTAAAATTGGCGGTTCTACGCGGTCTGGCAATGGATTTCTCCCCCTTTTTATAAAAAGATTGTAGAAAAAAATGCGTACTATACGCAAGTAAAAAGTGCACTAAAAACATAATTTAATTAAATGTTTTTTCAGTTTTTGCTTGCAGTTATTATTTTAAAAAAGTATAATAATTTCCGCTTGATTTTCTGTTTGTGTGTGCTATCTTTATCCGGACTGCGGGGTCAGGCGGCACGCAAGACGGGTAGTTTACAGTTACAAAGGGGCATAGTTCAACGGTAGAATATCGGTCTCCAAAACCGCGGATGAGGGTTCGATTCCTTCTGCCCCTGCCAGATTTTTTCGGGGATACTATGTGTTTTCGAAAGGATTTTAGTTAAAAGTAGGTTTTTTTATGAAAAAAGTGCTGGATTATATCAAATCTGTTCGTAGCGAGTGGTTTAAAATTGTGTGGCCGTCGCGCGACAGTGTTATTCGTGCAACTATTATGATTTTGGTATTTTCTGGTTTGGCGGCGTTGTTCTTTTTTATTGTTGATAGTATTTTGAACGCGCTGATGGGTTGGATTTTCTAAACGGGCAAAGGATATTAATTATGGAAGACAAAATGCAATGGTTCGTTGTGAACGTTCATACCGGATGTGAAGATAAGGTAGCGCGTGGGTTGCGTGAACAAATAGATAAACGTCGTTTAAATGCATATTTCGGTGAGATTCTGGTCCCAACGCGTGAAATTACAGAAATAAAGGCGGGTAAGCGGGTTAAGACAGAAAAAAAGTTTTTCCCAGGTTATATTGTTGTTCAGATGGTTATGAATAACGAAACTTTTTCGTTGGTAAAGTTAATGCCTCAGGTTGTTATGTTTTTGGGGGCGAAAAATAAACCTATTGCGGTCAGTGAAGAAGAAGCGCGTCGTTTGCTGAAACAAGTAGAAGAAGGTAGCGTCGTTACAGAAGATGTTACCTATGAAGTTGGTCAAGAAGTTCATGTTATTGATGGACCTTTTTCTGGTTTCAATGGCGTTGTTGCAGAGGTTGATAATGTAAAGCAGAAAATGACTGCGACCATATTAGTTTTTGGTCGTGAAACCAGTGTAGAGTTAGATTTTACGCAGGTTGAAAGAGTATAAAGTTTTATGAAAGACGCACTTGCGTTGAGTAAGAGTTTTGTCGGTTTTATTAAAAATCGTCAATTCCGTGGTAGATGCGCCACATCCAACCACGAACACTAACCAAAAATGGAGTGAATAAAATGGCAGCAAAAAAAGAAGTAAAGGGGATTGTTAAATTAGTCGTCCCCGCTAAGCAGGCTAATCCTGCGCCACCAATTGGGCCGGCGTTGGGTGCGGCTGGTGTTAATATTGCAGAATTTTGCAAACAGTTTAACGATAAAACGGCGGATAAGGAACCAGGAATGCCAATTCCTTGCATTATTACCGTTTATACGGATCGCAGTTTTGAATTTATTATGAAACTGCCACCGGTATCGTACTATATTAAAAAAGCATTGAAGTTAAAAATTGGTTCTCATAAGCCAGGTCGTGATTTTGTTGGTACTATTACCAAAGCACAAATTCGCGAAATTGCTGAAAACAAAATGCCGGACTTGAATTGCTCTACCATTGAATCCGCTATGAACATCGTTGCGGGTCAGTGCCGTTCAATGGGCGTAAAGGTGGAGGAATAAGATATGA
>CALXQT010000010.1 GCA_944390835.1 uncultured Alphaproteobacteria bacterium
TTGAATAATTTTTGATTATAATTATTCCGATAATAATAAAAGAGTATAGCGTGAGAACAGTAGTAGAAAGGTCTATGCTAGGACAAGCATGGACTGTGGTGACGTATTCCGACAAAGACTCAAAGTCTGATTCGGCAGATAATTTATTGCAGCAAATTTTGATTGGCCGTGGAATTACGGATATGGCTGCAATGGAAAATTTTTTAAATCCATGCATTAAAGAGTATATGCCTGACCCGTCTGTTTTAAATGATATAGATCATGCAGCAAAAATAATTGCAGATAGTATATTAAATAACGATAAAATCGCCATTTATGGAGATTACGATGTTGATGGTATAACTTCAACGGCAATTTTTGTAAAATATTTACGTTCGCTTGGGGCAGATGTAATTTGGCATTTGCCAACCAGAGAGGGTGAAGGTTACGGCCTTAACATGGCTGCAATCGATGAGATAGCCGCGCAAGGTGGAAAGCTGATCATTACGGTTGATTGTGGAATTAGTGGTAATGATGAAGTTTTGCATGCAAAAGCCTTAGGGCTGAAGGTTGTAGTTACAGATCACCATTCGCCAGATTCGGTATTGCCGGAGGCCGATGCCGTTGTAAACCCCAAGCGTACAGATGATAATTCAAAACTCGATTATTTGGCTGGTGTTGGTGTGGCTTTTTTAACTTTGGTTGCTTTGCGAAGAGAGTTAAGAGGTCGCAATCTAAGTTCTGATATGGACCAACGTATTAAAGACACTAATTTAATGAATTATTTGGATTTAGTGGCTTTGGGAACTATTTGTGATACTATGCCACTGATAGGACTAAATAGGGCTTTTGTTGCAACAGGTTTAAAAATTTTAGGTCTGCGTAATAATTTGGGGTTACGTACGTTGATGGATATTGCCGGAATAAAAAAACCTTCTGTATATGCAGCTGGCTTTGCCATAGGACCACGTTTAAATGCAGCGGGGCGTTTAGATTCGGCAGCACCAGCGTTGGAATTATTACTTACAGATAATCCATTAATTGCAAATGATTTAGCGCAAAAATTACATCAAATGAATCAGGATAGGGTTGATATACAAAATGCAATAATGGTGTCCGCAGGTGATATAGCTCAGAAATGCTGTGATGCTGGGTGCTGCAGTTTATTTGTGTGTGGTGACAACTGGCATGGCGGGGTTATGGGTATAATAGCGGGTCGTTTAAAAGATAAATACAATTTACCGTCTTGCGTTGCTACCAGATGTGATGGGGTTATAAATGGTTCTGGGCGTTCTATTCCTGGGGTGGACTTGGGAAAAATTATACACGATGCGTTGGCACTGGGTATTCTGTCAGAGGGGGGCGGGCATGCTGCCGCTGCTGGTTTTTCTTTAAGTGCAGAAAACGAACAGCGTTTTTGTAATTTTTTGGAACAGTCAGTAAAAGAGCAATTAAATGGTGAAAAACCAAGTTGTGAAATAGTTGCAGATGCAGAAATAGATGCAGGTAGCGCAACTTTAAAACTGGTAAATAAATTAAATGCATTAGAACCGTTCGGGCAAGGTAACCCAGAGCCATTGTTTATATTAAATGGTGCGTCGTTACGGTTTGCTACGACAATGGGGCATGGTTCACACCTAAGAGGAAGTTTCGTAACAAGTAGCGGAACGCAATTGGCCTTCGTTGGTTTTAATTTAGTTGGTACACCTGTTGGTGATTTTTTACTGGACGACGCAAACACAAACACTACAATAAAAGTATTGGGTAAATTGAAAGAAAACGAATATAACGGAAGAACTACTGTTCAACTTGTACTTGAAGATATAGCTGTATAATTATGAATTTAGAAAAACTGAAACTTTTATCTGATAAGATTAGTAAAGCGCGAACTATCGCGATTGCTGGACATAAAAATCCAGATGGGGACTCCTTGTGTTCGGTTTTGGCTTTGGCGCAGTTGATAAAGTTAAATTTTAATAAAGATGCAGTATGTCTTTATGACGGTAATATACCAGATATGCTGGATAATGTACCTTTAAGAGATATGATGGTTTATTTTAGCAAAGCCGATTTATCACATCCTTTTGATTTAATGTTTGTACTGGATTATGGAACTAAAAATCATATCGGTGGCGCAATGCCAGCATTAGAGAAAGCGGGGTTTATAATAGAAATAGATCATCATAAAAACGATGATAATATTGGTGACTTATGTTTAAATGATGATAAGGCCGCCTCTGTTGGGGAAATACTGTTTAATATTTCAAATAAATTAAAGTGGTTGCGTGATCATGCAGTAAATGATCTGTTTGCCATTTCTATTTTAACAGATACGGGTTATTTTAAGTATGCACGTAAAGGAAGTATATTTCGTGTAATGGCATCATTAGTAGATTCTGGTGTTGATGTAGAGTATATTTCAAATCTTTTAGATAATAAACCACGAAAGACGGTCGTAACAGAGGCTGATGTTGTGGCTAAAACGGAATTTTTATTTCATGGAAAACTTGCACTAGCGACTATAGATGCCGATGCTTATAAAAATTTAGATGGACGTGGTGAAACAGTATTAAGTTTATTAAGACAGATAAAAGGCATAGAATATATTGTATTATTAAAAAGGCAAAAGGCGAACCAGACGGGGGTATCGTTACGCGGTAAAACGAAACCAGTGGATAAATTTGCCGCAGCGTTGGGTGGGGGCGGGCATACGTATGCTGCGGGTGCGGTTGTTCAAGATTCTTTGGAAAATGTTCGCTGTAAAATTCTGGAGTTATTTAGGGGGATAAAATGAAGTGGAAGATATTTTCTGTAATTTTTGGATTTGTTTTTTGTACTGTAGCAAACGCGGCTGTAGATACAAATTTGATTAATTCTGCAGAAAAATATCTAAATTCTATAACTGGTTTATCTGGAAATTTCGTTCAAACCGCAAGCGGTAAAAAAGAAAAAGGCGAATTTGCTATGTTGCGCCCAGGAAGGGTAAGGTTGGATTATGATAATTTACCTGTTCAGCTTATTTCAGATGGTCGGGATTTATATTTCTTTGATAAGTCTTTAGACCAGATTACAACTGTGCCGTTGACCAGCACACCCGCCGGAATTTTGATTCGGGAAAACATAGATTTGCAAAATGCAGATATTAGTGTAATTGAAACCGCAGATATGGATGATACGTTTTCTTTAAAGATGAATTTGCGTGGTCAAGAGGGGCTTGGAAATATGACGGTTGTTTTTGATAAAAAACCAGTAAAATTAAATTCGTGGACTGTTATTGATGCAACTGGGGCCAAAACAGACGTTGCTTTTAACGGGTTAAAAACAAAAACGAATTTCCCGTCAGACTATTTCCAGATTCAACATCATAGAACAATAAGCACTAGTGGCGGAGACGCTTTTTACGACTAAAAATGTTTGGAATAAGTTGGTCAGAATTTTTGGTTATCTTGTTGGTTGCCGTATTGGTAATTCCGGCACGTATGTGGCCGGATGTGGCCAGGTTCTTGGCAAAAGCTGTAACTTTTATCAGAAAATTAATTTGGAAAATAACAGATGCTTCTGAGCAAATAAAACAACAAATAGATTTAGAAAAGCCTATTGACGATTTAATTCGTACAACTACGGCAGATATGTTAAATGGTATTTCTGAGCCCCTTAAAAAGGGGAAGTACGATAACAAAACAGTTAAAACAAAAGTAAAAACAAAGAAAAAGAGAACAAGCAAATGATGCGCATGACTTTGGGACAACATTTTGCGGAACTTCGTCGGCGGATATTATTAACGCTTGGGCTATTTGTTATCGTTTTAATCTTTGGTTGGTATATATCACCGTGGCTGCAGGAGTTCTTAACTACGCCGTTATTGACGGTTTGGCCGGATGGCGCATTGCTATATACAGGAATTGCAGATGGATTAATGATTCGTTTTTCTTTGTCTGTTTTATTTAGTTTATTTATTACGACTCCGTTTGCATTGTGGAATTTATGGACTTTTGTTGCACCAGGATTACATAAGTCCGAAAGAAACGTAATTTGGCCAATTTTAATTAGTTCCCCGATTTTATTTATAACGGGGGCTGCATTCGCATTTTATATATTATTTCCATTTATATTCGGTTTTTTCATTGAGTTAAATCAATCTGCTCTTGTGCCTGCGGTTGTTCTACCTGCGGCTGCAGAGTATTTATCTTTTGCTATCGGATTATTAAAAGTTTTTGGTATCGCTTTTCAGTTGCCTTTGATTTTAGTTTTACTTAATCGTGTGGGAATATTGTCTCGTGAAAGAGCGGTAAAAATGCGTCGATATGCAATAGTTTTGATTGTAGTAGTTGCAGCTGTTCTAACGCCTCCTGATGTTGTTTCGCAGATACTATTGGCATTACCTATGTGGGGCTTGTTTGAAATTAGTTTATTATTTATGCGCGATGATAGAAAATAGATAAGATTTATTGTATTTTTTATGGTATAATTAGCGTGTGAAAAAATTCTGTGTATATTTTATTGGCTTGGGCGCATTATGTCTTGCCGCGTGTGATTTGCAGCCAAAAATTGTATCGCTGCCGGATACGGTAGGCGAGTTCATTTCTGCACGTTATCCTGCTTTGTTGGCAGATCCCGAGACGCAACCAGAAATATATTATTCGGCTGCGACTGACTATGGTGTTTACGCCTCTCCGAATTTATACGGTTCTGTTCAATCGGCAGATTATGTCGAATATGCAAGTGTGGATGATTATATCGTCCCGCCGGCTAAAGAAGGTGCAGCTATGTATGGTGATGCGCCAGTTTTGGCAAGCGTTGAATATGGCGAGCCTATCGTTACAACAAAAACAGAAATCGCGGATGCAGATAGCGAATACTTATTTGTGCCAATGTATGGTGGAGTAAAAACTATTCAATCAACAACAGAGGTTACGGTTAAAACAGGCGATACGTTGTATTCTTTAGCAAAGAAATATAATACATCTGTTGATGAAATTGCAAAGGCAAATGATTTGTCAGAGCCGTACTCTTTATATGGGGGACAGGTTTTAAAAATACCGACAACTTCGGAAACAACAGTTGCACAAACTATAAAAGTTCCTAATAGTACGATTGAAAAAGCTAATACTACTACGCGGGTTGCACTGCAAGAAATAACAGTTAAGGCGGGGGATACATTGTATTCATTATCGCGTCAATATTCGGTACCTGTAAACGATTTGGCAGTTATGAATAATTTAACGACACCGTTTACATTATCTGTGGGGCAGAAATTAAAAGTTCCTAACCTAAGTAATGCTCCTGTTCGTGCCGCTTCTGTTGCGGATAATAAGACGGCCACTGTGGCGACTTCTGCATCATCTAAAACTACCCAAACAACAGCGAAACCGAAAACAAAGATTTCTTCTGATCCTACGAAAAAACTACCTACCATCAGCGCAAGGTCTTCTTCTAAATTTACTTGGCCTGTTCAAGGCAAGGTGTTATCTAGTTATGGTTCTAAATCTAATGGATTATTTAATGATGGAATAAACATTGGGGCGGCACGTGGAACAACGGTAAAAGCTGCAGAAAATGGTGTAGTGGCATATGCTGGTAATGAAGTAAAAGGTATGGGAAACTTAATAATTATTCAACATTCTGATGGGTGGATGACCGTTTATGCACATCTTGATTCAATGTCTGTACGGCGCGGTACAAAGGTTTTAGTAGGACAAAAAATAGGTACTGTGGGTGAAACAGGTAAAGTAGACCAACCCCAGTTACATTTTGAAATCAGAAAAGGGACCAAGGCATATAATCCATCTTCATATCTAAAAAAGTAAAAAAAACCGCTATGCGGTTTTTATTTTGGTGGGCGCGCAGGGACTCGAACCCTGGACCCACTGATTAAGAGTCAGTTGCTCTACCAACTGAGCTACGCACCCGGGTCCGTTTGACTTTATAAAAATATCAGCCTTTTAACCTAGGCGATTATAGTCCTTTTTTTACTAAATGCAAGGGCATTTATATTTTATGTTACGCATGTTTTCAGTATAGGCAGCCATACCTATGTAAAGTTGTTTTTGTCTTTGATAACATTACAATGGTGACATGAAAGGTTCTTTTAACAAAAAACAAGGAGAGAGAAAATGAAAAAAGTAGTTATATCGACACTGGCTGTGTTGATTGCAAGTCCTGCATTAGCAACGGGTTATCAATCACAGGGTAGCAGTTGGCAGATGTTTGGCTTGGACCCATATATCGGTATTCGTGGCGGAGCCAGTTACTCTAATTTGAACTATAATTATAACGATCACAAAGAAACATTGTCGGATATGGTTTTTCAGGGTAGAGCGGCAATGGGATTAGAAATATGTGATACTGTACGTTCTGAAATAGAATGGTCTATATACAGTAAAGCGAAAGATAGCGCGAGATTTGGTGAAGCAGAAGATATTAAAATTGAAACGAAATTGCAAACGTTATTGTGGAATTCTTACTGGGAAATCGGTGGGTATCACATGGTACGTCCATTCATCGGTCTAGGTGTTGGTGCCGCGTTTGCAGATGTTAAACGCGAAATTCCTGATGTTGGTCATCATAGTGAAAATAAAACACGTTTTTCTGCAATGGGTACACTGGGTGTAACGTTTGATATGAAAAAGTTTGCTGTTGATTTAGCAGCACGTTATAACTATGTTGATATCAATTCAGGTTTGCATAATTTTGGTGGAGATATAGGTATAAGATTTATGTTCTAATATAAGCCAAACTTTAAACGCCCCATAAAACCGGGGCGTATTTTTTATATCGCTTATTTTTTATGGGTGTGCGCTTATAAGAGTTTTGCCAGCGCCATTTTGTTTAAAAAACCTTCTTCTATCGCACTTAATAAGGATCTCATCCCTTCGTTTAATTCGCCATCGTTTTGAAGTTCTTCTAAATGAGAAATTATAGTTTCACACATTTTTATTAAATCATTTTCTATAAGTTTTGAATTTAATATATTGGCTTTAAATACATTTTTGTTATCCATTGCCATAAAATATGCCTCAGAGATATTATCAACCCAATCGTCAATTTCTTCTGTTAATCGGTCAAATAAAAGGTGATCGGCATATTTATTAGTTGTCCAATGATTAATTTTACAGGCATATTTAAAAGCGATTAAATGTTGTAAAAGTTCATACATTTTTTTCTCCTTTGGTTACATAGATAAAACATATCACTTGAATTATTTTTTTATTATAGGATCAAATTCAAAAAAACGCTCTATGTGCATGATTTCTTGATATTCCTAGGCATTGAAACCTGACGAAAAATAGACTTTTTTAATATAAAATAACTTTTGTAACCATAAGGAAAAAAGGAGACCTTTATGAAAAAACTAATAAAAAAAATGTTAATATTATCTTCTGTTTTTGCATTAGCTGTTTTGATGGCCGGATGTACAAATTGTGGTCAAAAAAAGATGCGGCCACAACCAAAGCAACCTATGCAACAACAAATGACCGAAACGGTTGTTTTTTATCAAACATATGAAGATTCAGATATAAACCGTGTAGAAGCAAAAATGTATACGCACAGTAGTCATGGTGGAGAATCTCGTATGGGTAATATCAAATTTGTAGAAACAGATGCAGGATTAAAAATGGAGGTAGACGTAACGGATTTGCGACCAGGAAAAGTTTATACCATGAAAATATATCCGTGTAGCAAATGTGATAGCGGCATGTGCTGCAATAAATCACCGATGCAGATGAATATGCCAACGCTAAGTGTAACTAAACCTGGACGTTTGAAAGAATCCTTTATAATCCAGGGTTTAACGGCGGAACAGCTGAATAATGCTAAATTATATCTAGAACGTGACGGGGGGTATAAAGCTGCTTGGGGTACGCTGAAAAAAGGTATGATGTTGTAAAGTGTCCGTAGTCTAAGACTAAAGCCCGAGTTTCCTCGGGCTTTTTTTAATAAAACACTTTAAGAAAAAAATCTTATATGCTATACCTATTTTTGTGTATGTCAGATGGTGTTTCTTTATAATTCTGTTTAATACAATATCGACATTCAGTTATGCCGAGACTGTTTACGTGAATGGAAATTTACAAAATATAGAAATACGTAAAAATACAGAAATAACGGAAAATTCAACTGTACATAATATAAATATTGCAAAAGCAGTTAACATTAATAACAAGGGCGTAATAACCGGCTTAGTTCAAATATGTCGCGGATGCGATGTTAATATTGAAAATTCTGGTTTTATAAATGCGGTGTTTGATGTGCCGAATGAGTCTATGGTTAATCAGATAATACATGATGAATCTGATATTAATTTATTGGGTATTACTAACAATTTTCAGATAAAAGTAGAAAACGCAGAAAGAATATCCTTAAGTAAATTAAAATCAATTTCTAATTTAGCTGATAAAATCATTATTAACGATTCTGGTTTAGATCTTGGCTCAAAACTTGAAGATACTAAAGCATTTCCGCCAAATATGGAGTTGCGTGGAAATATCACTTTATATATTGATGATCTTTCTATTTTTGATGATAAGCCAGTTTTATCAAATGTTTCTGGTAATGGTACGATTATTGTGAAGTCAGATGAAGTTAACCCTTTATATAGATTTTCTTCGTTTGTATCGGATAATAATTTGTATATTTCAATGCTAAGAGATACCGATTATGTAAAAATATTGGATGATAAAATTGGTTCTTTCTTAAATGAAATTCGTTTAAAAAATCCGTCAGATAAACTACTAGGGGCTTTGGATAATGCACAGTCTATGAGCGAAATAAAAGATTTAATTTCTAAATCTGTGCGTTTGAATCCGATTAGATTAATGGATGCAGTTCGGACTTTTAATACATTTGAAGTAAATAAATTTGCAAGCGATATTAATGGATTGGGTTTTTCGCCTATGTTTATATTTTCTAATAGTTTTAATATTTCTGGGGCAACGGCAGATGTGGGTTATAGCTTTACAAAAGATTTACGAATAGGTGTATCGGGTTATGCCGCAAAAATTAATTTTGCTGACAACATTGATGAATATGAGGGCTTTTTATATGGAGGTAATATTCGCATATCATATAAAAATGGTTTTATATTATCTCGTATATTAGCGGGTCTAACACAAGCAAATTTTAAAATAGATTCTATATTTGACGGCGAGACAGCATTAACTAACCCGGAAGGAAAATCGTTTTATTCTTTTGGTGATATTGGTGTAAATTTTGATGTTTTATCAAATTTGTCTATTTCGCCTTTTATACGAATAGGGTTAAATTCTGCTGAAATTGCCAACGCGACAGATACTGGTGTTTTGACGGGCATCGGTACAGATTTATTCTTAATGACCGACACATATGATATAAAATATAAATATGGGATAAATATAAGCGCGTATACCAATGGCATAGTTAATGCAATGTTTCAAGTTGATATGATGTCCGTTGCTGATGGGGCAGGTGGTAATATTCAATTAGGTATAGTTCGTGATGAATTTGAAAATTTCAGTTATAAAGTTGGTATAACAGCCGGTTTAAAATTTTAATTTATTTAATAATTTTGCCGCGTAAAGACGCTTTATTTGCATCAGTTATCTCTATTTGTGCAAGATGTGGAATTGCTTCGCCAACAGTATCGGTTATACATTGTTGCATATAAGGCGTTCTATAAACTAAATGACGCCCCGTTTTATCTACGCCCTCGTATAGGCAGGGCATAATTTTACCAATACAAGAAGTGTTGAATTCTCGCTGAAGGTCGTTTAAATAAGCATCTAATTTTGCAAGTCGTGCGGATTTTATACTTTCTGGAATTTGATCTGGCATAAGAGCCGCCGCTGTATGTGGACGTGGAGAATATTTAAAAGAATAAGAGTTTATATATTTTACGCGTTTTGCAATTTCCATTGTTTGTTCAAAATCAGAATCTGTTTCTCCCGGAAAGCCCACAATGAAATCACTAGATATTTGAATATCTGGGCGTGCAGATTTGAGTTTGTTTACAATATCTATATATAGATCTAGCGAGTAAGGGCGATTCATTCTTGTCAATACATTTTGAGATCCGCTTTGTATAGGCAAATTTAAAAAAGGCAGTAGTTTAGTCTCTGTTCTAAACATGTCTATCAAATCATTTGTCATTTCTGTTGGGTAACTAGATGTAAATCGGATGCGTTGTATAGCATTTAATTTTGCAGCCTCTCGAATCAGGTCAGATAGTCGATAAGTTTTTCCTTCCTGATCCGTATATTTATATCCATTTACATTCTGACCTAGGAAACATATTTCTATTGCACCGGTATTTGCGGCGTGAATAGTATCTTTTATTATATCATTAAATGGGCGTGATAGTTCTCTGCCTCGTGTATACGGTACGATGCAATATGTGCAACAATGATTGCAGCCTTCTTGAATAGGTATGTACGCAACAGCTGGCGATTTTTCTAGTTGTGGTAACTCATCAAATTTTTCAAGACCACCCAAGTCAATATTTAATAGTTTGATATCTGGGTTTTCTAATATTTCTGGTAACTTATGATAACTTTGTGGTCCCAGGACAAAATTTAGTTCTGGAATACGACGAAATGCATCAGCACCAGATTCACGCGCAACGCACCCCACTATACCAAATAAAGCGTCAGGCTTCTTTTCGTTGCGAATACGTCCCAATGCACTAAAGACCTTGTCTGTTGCTTTAGCTCGTACTGCACAAGTATTTAGTATAATTATATCTGCTTCTGATACTTTGTCGGTTTGTTTCATTCCTCGAGACGTCAGCATGCCGGCAATACGTTGACCGTCATAAACATTCATTTGACATCCAAAGGTATGAATATAAAAACGCTTCATTTGTGACTTATTTGTTCTTTGTTTTTTCTGCGCGTATGGTTAGGTTCCTTGCTGCTTGAATACGTTTAATTTTTTGTATAGCGCGATAAGCTTTTGATGGTCTTTGAACTTTATCAGGAATGTCCACAATCCCATATTGTATGCCTGTTATAGAATCGTCTCTAATAATTTTTATTACTTTCATATGTTTTACCTTTTTAAGATAGCTTTTTACGTAATAGTTCGTTTACTGCAGCTGGATTCGCTTTACCGCCAGTTGATTTCATAACGTTGCCGACAAAGAATCCCAATAATCCAACTTTACCAGCCTTATATTGTTCTACTTGTGCCGGATTAGCAGCTATCACTTCATCAACTGCTTTTTCAATTGCTGCTGTATCTGTAATTTGCTTCATACCGAATCGGTCTGCGATTTCTTTCGGGGTACCAGATTCACCGTCTAACATCTTTATAAATATTTCTTTAGCTTGTTTGCCATTGATTTCAGATGCAGAAATCATATCAACTAATTCGGCTAAATTTTCTGGTGTGATAATTCGTGCTGTGCCTTGATTTGATGTATCCACAGCGTTTTTTACATCCCAATTTTCTGGGTGCGCAAACAGTTCGCTGATCATCCAGTTTGCGATTGATTTAGCGCGTTCTGGTTTATTACCAACCGCTGCATCAAACCATTTTGATATGTCTGTTGTCTCTGTTAAACGTGCCGCATCGTATTCGTTTAAACCTAAACTGATAAAGCGTGCACGTGTGGCAGCAGGTAATTCTGGCATAGTGCTGCGAATCCTTTCAATTGTCTCTTCGCTTATTTCCAATGGTAATAAGTCTGGGTCTGGGAAATAACGATAATCTAATGCATCTTCCTTGCTACGCGCTACAGAAGTTGTTCCGTCTTCTTGATTATAGTGCATTGTATCCTGTGATACCTTACCACCGTTTTCATATATTTCTATCTGGCGACGTGCTTCGTATTCAATGGCTGTACGTATGAACTTAAAGGAAACCATATTCTTTGTTTCCGTTTTTTTACTTATTTCTTTACTGCCAACGGGGCGTACTGATACGTTAACGTCAGAACGCATAGAACCTTCTTCCATGTTGGCCTTTGATACCCCAAGTGCACGTGCAATTTCACGAATTTCACGTAAATAGCGTTCCATTTCATCTGGAGATGATATATAAGATCTGTTATCTGGGTTCTTTGTATCCAGGTAAGTTATAATTTCTAATAATGCAACCCCTGTTCGATTAAAATCTACGAATGATTTTGTCGGATGAATGTCGTGTTTTAATTTCGCGGCGTCTTGTTCCAAGTGTGCACGTTCAATTAAAATTTTTTTAGGTTTACCGTCATCACCCATAATTTCAACCCAACCGCGACCTACAATTGGTGGTTCTTCGACAGGTTGAGAAATCTGGTAACCCTGGGGCAGGTCAGGGTAAAAGTATTGTTTACGGGCAAATTTAATTTTGCGTGATATTTCTGCGTTCAACCCCAGTCCCATACGAATCGCTTGTTCAACGCAAAATTCATTCAATACTGGTAACATACCAGGCATTGCAACATCGACCATAGATACCTGTGTGTTTGGAGATATTGTCGGATTATAATTGGCAGAGGCACCACTAAAGAGTTTACGATTAGAAAGCACTTCTATATGCGTTTCCAATCCGATAACTAATTCCCAATCTGTCGTTTTGCCTTTTATCGTAAACATTTTTATTTTTCCTTGCTTTTTTTTATTTGGTATCTTATTATTCGTCTCACGTTGGCTAGATAGCTCAGTTGGTAGAGCAAGGGACTGAAAATCCCTGTGTCAGTGGTTCGATTCCACTTCTAGCCACCATTTTTATTTCCCCATTACCTTTGTTGGACGATTATCTACATCTGCAAACTGCTCAATGTGTTTTGCAAGTTGCAATACTCGCATATCGTCAAAGCGTTTCCCAACCACTTGTATACCAAGCGGTAACCCATTTGTTGCCAAACCAGCTGGAACGCTGCATGCAGGAATACCAGCCAGATTCATCGCTACTGTAAACAAATCCAAAGCATAGTATTCTAATGGTGTCAAATCAGAATCTAGCGGCATCGCTGTTCCGGCGCTTGACGGACAGACAATCAAATCACATTCTTTAAAAGCATTGTTAAAACTGTCTGCTATCATGCGACGAACGCGTGCAGCCTGCATAAAATATACTTCATACGATTCGCTAGATAATACTGCTGTACCAATAATCATACGACGTTGAACTTCTTCCCCGAAACCAGCAGCACGTGTTTTTTTAAATGTGTCATATATATTTTCACCTTCAACTCGTAAGCCATATCGCATGCCATCGTAGCGGGCCAAGTTAGAAGATGCTTCTGCAGGAGCGATGATGTAATATGCTGCCAATGCATCCAAAATGTTTGGAATTGATATTTCAATTACTTCTGCACCGATTGATTTTAAATCTGCTATACGAGACTCAAACAAACGTTTCATATCAGAAGAAATTTCAACGTTTGCAAATTCTTTTATTACACCAACACGTAATTTTTTACCATCTCCTAAAATTGGTTCAAGTGGTGTATGTGCATGAAATCCGGCTTTTGCGCTAGTTGAATCTTTTGGATCATGTCCTGCCATTGCAGATAATAATAGTGCAGCATCATCAACTGTACGTGCAATCGGTCCAGGGGTATCTAAACTTGAAGCAAACGCAACACAACCCCAACGACTGCATAAACCATATGTCGGTTTCATACCTACCAGACCAGTTATTGCAGATGGAAAACGAATCGAACCACCAGTATCTGTACCTGTGCCACCAATTGCTAATCCTGAAGCAATCGCACTTGTTGCCCCACCAGATGATCCGCCGGCCGTTAACCTCTTTTCCTTTTGCCACGGATTTACTGGGGCACCGAAATAACTTGTTTTACTGAAAGTGCCCATTGCGAATTCGTCTAAGTTTGTTTTTCCAAGTAATACCGTTCCTGCATCTATGAATTTCTGAGATACAGTAGACTCATATTCTGGTACGAAATTTTCTAACATACGAGATGCCGCAGTAGTCCTGATTCCCTTGGTCGCAAATAAATCTTTCATTCCGATAGGCAGACCATCCAGGGGCAGAGTGGATTCAGACGCATACCTAGCATCGGATGCCGCAGCGTCCGCCAATGCACGTTCTGGCGTCGTTGTAATATAGCAGTTTAATTCGGTACCATATTTTTCAATACGCTCCAAATAAGCCTTTGTTAACTCTGTTGAGCTGATCTCGCGTTTTTTCAGTTTTTCTAATGCTTCTGTAATCGTTAGGTCTATCATTTCTAATATCCAAATTGTTTATTTATTCATCCATAACTTTTGGTACGGCAAAATAACCACGTGAAACACCCGCAGAATCTGGGGCGTTCGCTAAAACTGCGTCTCGAATATTACCATCTGTTACAACATCTGGACTTTCTGGCAGTTTGTGTTCGGCCGGATTTAACATAGGTTCAACACCTGTTGTGTCTATTTGCTGTAATTTATCTAACCAATTAATTACCGAATCGATATTCATTTTTTCTAATTTTTCGTCCGGAATATCGATTTTTATCAAATCAGCAAATTTTTTTAATTGTTGCTTGCTAAATGCCATTTTGAATCCTATTCTATTCTATATCTATAAAAACACTGAGGAAAATTATACAATGATTTTGCCAGATTTCAACGATTTTCCGCGCAAAGGGCGCATTTTAGGTATAGATTGGGGGGCAAGACGTATAGGTCTGGCTGTTTCTGATGAAAATCACGGTTTTGTATTTGAAAGGCCGGTACTTGTGCAATCAGATATGAAAACTTCTGCAAAACAGATTTATGATTTAATACGAAGTGAAAAAATTGTGGGGGTTGTCGTGGGCTTGCCTTTGCGGTCGGATGGTTCTGATTCTGATACAACAAGAAATGTTCGAGATTTTGCAAAAGAACTTACGGCTTATACAGATATACCGGTTGCTTTTATTGATGAAAGTTTAACCAGCATAGAAGCACAAGAAAAACTGGGGCGAATTCGTGTATCTGATATAAAACGTAATTTGGATTCTGCTGCGGCCCGTGTAATATTGGAAAACGCGATTTCGTTGATGAATAGAATTTAATAATCAGAAACAAAAAACGGTGCAAATAGCACCGTTCTTTAATCGTCTTCATTTTTATCAGGAATTTTCCCGTCTGCTGACAACAATATGGCAATCCAACGTGTAGAATCAAATTGTGCTGTTATTATAAATATTGCAACTAACAGAGGAACACTGAAAAACATTCCTGCTATTCCCCATATTACCCCCCAGAACACAAGGTTTATTAGAATCGCCAATGTTGAAAGATTCAGAGTTTTTCCCGTAAGTTTGGGTTCTAATATGTTCCCAAAAATTATTTGTAGTGCAATTAAGCCTAGGGCTGTTAGAATTGGTTGGTGTAAGGATGGTGCGGTTACTAATGAATATAATATAGGTAATCCGCAAGCAACAATGGCACCAATTGTTGGAATATAACTTGTAATAAAAACGATAAACGCCCATATCCCAGCAAATTCTACGCCGATAAAATGCAACCAGAAATATGATAAAACACCAGTAATACCCGAAAGCAACGTTTTCATAAATAAATATTTTTTCATGTTTTCGTCAATGCTATCAATAATATATTTTACTTTTTTATATTTTGTTTTATTCGGGAAAAGCGCAGAGAATTTCTGATTAAAAGTGCTTTGCTCTATGAATAAAAATATCATATAAACGATAATCATACCCGTAGAAGCTAATAACCCGGCAACAGAAGAACCTATGTTTGCTGCGATGTTAGTTATATTTGGTATCATATTAGCGTCAAAATGAATCCCCATAGATTGGGATAGGTACGAACCAAATTGTACGACTTTGTGTTGCAGTTCTGGTAGTGCAGCGACCAGTTCGCGGAACATTGGTTGAATTTGCGTTATGAAAAAATAAATTAATCCGCACATAGCCAGTACAGATAATACATTAGATAATATATCAAAACCAATAGCACTGATATGATGGCATTTGCGTTTTTCTATGGAATTAAATGGGAATAATTTTCTGCAGTATGTTGCAATAGCATTTATTAAATACCATAAAAAGGTTGCAACTAATAACGGTATTAGAATTGACCGTCCAAGCCATAAGACTAAAATTAATCCAAGAAACAAAACAATACCATTCATAAAAACCTCCTATGCCAGTAAACAATGCATATATCACGTTTTAATTTGTTATTTGCGCTACTTCTATATCACTAATATTTATTGTTACATTATGGCTAATCTTTTGCGGTATATATATTGCCAAGCTAATAAGCACCAGTATGTTTATAATAATTGCTGTATAAGAATAATATTTTGCTTGCTGTTGACGGAAACTAGATAGTTTTGCAAAGCGAAACCATACGGCAAATATTAAAGCAGATGACAAAGTCAACAATGTCATATTAAATTCATAAAAGAATCCAGCATAAATTGTAGTTAATATAAAAGCTATTGTTGTGTACGTTGTTTTGGATGTAAGCTTGTTTGTAAGCGAAAGATACCATTTTGTATGAAGCGCAACTGCAGGATTACTTTTGTCTTCGTCTTGTAAAAGGTACCCAGGAATCCATAGTAACGAAAAACCAAATGGCATAGAACAAATGATTTTCCAAGGTGCTATTTTCATATCACGACAGCGAAGATATTTGGCATATAGATTTGTAATAAAGATACCTAATAAATATAAGAATAGTAAAAGCACTGTTACGGATATAAATGTATTGATATAATAGTTTGCCAGCATAAGTTTTGCAATAATTGCTGTTTTATTTGCTTGTATTATATAAATAGTGGTAATAAAGATTGTGGCCCCAATTATAATTTGGGCATTGTTTAAAGCGATAAAACCACGCCAATCCATATTATCTCGCGGTAATTTGTATAAAACTAATCCGGTTGCTACCAAAACAGAAATTGTTGCTGATAAACTCATAGCTGTACCAAACGTAAAAGACGGAATCAAACCAGCAATAGCAACCAATAAAATCATCAAGAAAAACGAAATTACGGCAAATTTTATTGGTGTCCATAATAACCAGGACAATAATGATATGGATTTATTATAAGTCATGATGCGTCCTTTTTTGATTAAATTTATTTTATCATAACTTTCCCTTTATACAAAGTCGTTATGCCCGTAGGATTAACAAGTTCTGTAAAGTTCCTTTGATGACTGATGAATAAAAATGTTGTGTCTTGCATTTCTTGTATTATATCAATTAATTGTTTTTGTACGCCTGTATCTGCCCCAGAATCCGGTTCATCTAAAATTGCAAATAACGGTTTAGTCATAATTAGACGTAATAGCATTAACTTTTTGCGCTCGCCGCCAGAAAAGCCTACATTTATGCTACGATTAAGCCATTCTTTTGGAATGTTTAATTTATTTCTGGCGTTTTCTAGATTTGTTAGGAATTCACCCATGGATAAATCTTTACCAGTTTGAAAATGTGTGTGTGCTGATAAAGAATGTTTTAGAAAACTTAATACTGTTAAACCTGGAATTTCTGGTACAGTTTGCGCCCCAAGAAATAAACCCAATAATGATCTGGTCGTAGAGTTTTCTTTTGTAATGTCTTTTCCATTAAAAATTATATTCCCAGAATCAATAGTATACTGTGGGTTTCCCATTATCGTACCAACCAGTGTGGATTTCCCAGAACCATTTTGACCAGATAATAGATGTCGTGATCCTTTTGCAACATGCATATTTATATCGGTTAATAATTTTTTCTCGTCTAATGATACAGATAAATTTTTTATGTCTAACATGATTTTTCCGTTTTTTATTTCTTTTCTAGCGCCATTTGAATCAGTTGTTTTGATTCAACTAAAAATTCCATTGGTAATCTAGATATAACTGGGGCAGCAGTTGCACCAATTATTAAAGCTGTGGCAACGTCTTCTTCTATGCCGGCCATCATTAAAAAATCTAATTGATTTTGATCTATGGAACCAGTTGATGCTTCATGGCTTTGTTGGTTATCTGCATTTGCATGAATTATTGTAGGAATAGTATTGGCAGTCGCGCAGTTACCAATTAATCTAGTATCACATTTTGATGCATTTTTACCGTTATGACCGCTGAAACTAACAAGACTACGGAATGTTTGTCGTGATTTATCAAGTGCAACACCATATGAGACGATATTTGAAACGGTTTCGTCTCCAATATGTATCATTTTAGTTCCTGTGTCAGCCTGTTGTGCACCGCGAGTAATAGATAATGAATAAAAGTCGCTATGTGCATGATTTCCGGCTAAAATTGTAGATGGATATTTCCATGTCATAGCAGAACCAATTTCTACTTGAGTCCAATTAAGACATGCGTTTTCGTAACACTTTCCACGTTTCGTTACAAAATTCAATATACCGCCGTCATTTTTTTTATTTGGGTTATTAAACTCTCCAGCATACCAATTTTGTACAGTTGCGTATTTTACTAGTGCATCATCATGTACAATAATTTCTACAACGCCACTATGTAACTGATGGTTGGGACGGCGTGGGGCGCTGCACCCTTCCATGTAACTTAATTCTGATTCGCTGTCGGCGATAATTAATGTACGTTCAAATTGACCAATTTTTGCAGTTTCTATTCGAAAATAACTAGCAAGATCTATTGGGCATTTTGTGCCCTTGGGAACATAAACAAATGTGCCGTCAGAAAATACTGCAGCATTTAAGGCAGCAAAAAAGTTATCTGTTGCAGGAACTACTGTACCTAGGTATTTACGTACTAATTTTGGATATTGCTTAACTGCCTCTGAGAAAGGTAAAAATATTATACCAAGTTTTTTTAATTCGTCTGTATAAGAAGTATGAACGGATTTACTGTCTATAACCGTATCTGTAGCCATGCCTAATAATGCACGTTGTTCATTTTCTGGCAACCCCATTTTTTCATAAGTTTCGCGTAAATCAGAATTATCAATAGGATGTGTTTCGTTGTAATAATTTAAAGCATCATAATCTATCGGTGCATAATCAATCTCTGCCCAATGGGGCTCATTCATTTTTTCCCATGCATAGAGTGCCTGCAATCGCCAGTCTAACAGCCAGTCCGGTTCCCCGCGTCGGAAGGATATTTCACGGACAAGATTTTCAGATAATTTTGCCATATTTATTCATTGTTTTGCATGGCTAATTGTTTTGCCTGTGCAAAAAAAGTTAACGATTGTCCCAACAAGCCATCCGTAAATGTTGTTGCAAGAATTCCATCCGGATCAGTTGTTGTTAGATGGTTAAGAAAACTATCGGCCCTGTTCATGTAGTTATCTATGCTGCGTGCTACTTCTGGGTCAAGTTTTATGCATCTACGTAATTTTTCTAAAGCGAATGGGTTCTTGGCGTATTCGTCCATTATTCCGCCCAAAGCTCGCCATAGCGGGTGTTCGTTCGTATTGCGTGGCATTACATCAATTGCAGCCATTATAGGAATCAAATTTTGTAATAAATCTTGATATATCATCTCTGCATTTTCTGCAACAGCATTTGTTGCAGATTTATTCTTTAATACAGATTGAATTTTGACTATCAAATTATATTGATGGGTAATATTTTTTGATATATCTCGGATACGAGCATTCGTCGTAAATATCAAATAAAGCATTGCAAGTTGTATTAGTAAGACAATGCTTAAAACCGTAATAATTATTATAGCCTGCATATGTTATTACCCCCGCATTTTGTACTTATTTGGTTTAGTATAGCATCTTTTATCGATTCGTGCGATTTTATCTTTATAAAATTTAAAACTTTCCCTATTTAGTATGCGTTTTAGTCTTGCACAGATTCGGTCAAATTGTTATAATTATGTAATAAATGGGGTAAAACATTCAGGAAAGGAAGTTTTCATGTTCCGTAAATTTTTTATTTTTGCTATGTTTGCTACGGCTGCAGGGTATTGCTTTGCGGCAGAAACATTACCACAAATTGTTACATCAGAGGTTTATTATTCTCAACAACCGGTTGTAACAGAAACGCAAAGCGTTCAATATGATGCCGCCGCGACACAAGCGGAAATACCGGTATGGCCTATTGCTGGGTCTGATGCTGACGTTACCGTTGCGTGCGGAGATAGCGCATGTTCAGGTTCGCAGAACGATAACATTCGTATAGTTTCGAAAATTGGTGCAGATTTAGTCGTAGAAAATAATTTTAATCTTGGCAGAAATACAGATGGGGACTTTAACGGTTGGTCCGGTGGTGCAAATATGCTGCATGGTATGCAAGTTCCGGCTGGATTTGACGATCCTTGTAATAGCGGGGCAGAAATGCCTTTGTTAAGCAGGGAAATGCTAGAAGATGATGGTGGAACTGTTTTGGCTGTTTCTCGTAGTAGTCGCCAAGATTGTAATCAATATCGCGACGGGTACGAAGCTTTCATGGCAAAAGTTGGTATGACAGATGCTGAAATTGCTGCTGCTAATGAAGCAACGGAATCTTTAGATGCTGAAATTTCAGTTGATGTTTCTGCAGATGCAGAGGCTCCTGTAACTTTAACGGATCAAGTGCGTTCTTGGGTTGTTGCAAATGGTCAGACATTGCGTGAGGTTCTACAGGATTGGTGTAACAAAGAGGGGTGGGATTTAGTTTGGGCCACTTCTCGTGAATATCCGATTGAAGCTAGTGCTGTATTCAAAGGGCGTTTTGTTGATGTTGCGTCTGCGCTGGTTCGTAACTTTGCGCGAGCTACGCCAATCCCATATGCTAAGTTTTATAAAGGAAATCGGGTTCTTGTAATTTCCACAACTGAAGAATAATTGTCAAGTTAGTTTGCCGTAGGAGAAAATAAATATGACCAAACCGATAAAATTTTTAATTATGTGCACACTTTTAAGTGCGTTTGTTGCTGGATGCACAACGAAAGAGTCGGCCAAGGTTGCGGCTTCTGTGGATCAAGACTTTATTAATGCATATGATGCGTTTGAAATGTCTAAAAATCCTCCGGCCAAGGTTGCTAGTGGCGATACTGTTTCTATGTCCGAAGGTGTTTGGTTGGGGTCTTCTTCTACCTTATTAGAACATCGTAATAATTTACCGTCTAAATTTGAAACAAGTACCGGAATTACAATTTTATTAAACGAACCTGTTACTTTAAATGTGTTGGCGAATAATATTACATCTATAACTGGTATCCCAGTAAAAATTGATAGTCAGATAAATGCCGAAAAATTAAAGAAAACAATAAATATTGCATATACTGGTAGTCTGTCTGGATTATTGTCTCAGGTTGCAACAGACTTAGATTTATTGTGGTATTATAATAAGTCTGCAATTGTTTTTTATGAAACAGAGACAAAAACATTTACTTTGTATGCCTTAGGTACAGATGTTTCTTATCAAACGGCGGTTGAAACAGATGGCGGCAATACCGTATCTTTGGAATCTACATTAAAAGAGTGGGATGAAATAGAAAATGCGATAGAAACAATTACTAGTGAAGTAGATAATGCAACGTTTACGGTGTCTCGTAGCTTGGGCACGATAACTGTGACAGCTCCTCCGTCGACCCTTGCACGTGTTTCTGATTATATAGATCGCCAAAATAAACGTTTGTCTCAATTAGTAACAATTGATGTAAAAGTTTTACAAGTATCTATATCTAATGATTCTGCATTTGGTTTAAATTTGGCGGCGGCAATAAATTCTGCTTCTGGTTTAAATATAGTTGCTAACCCTAAAAATAATTTAACCAGTACAGAAGCCAGTTCTATGAATATAGCTGTTTTATCTAATGCTGTATCTGGAATGACTGGGGCAACGCATACTGAAGGTAATTCAACTGTATCCGGTGCATATACCCAAGATCAAATTCAAAACGGTTCTTTATCAGGCTTGGCTGGTACAGATGCATTGATTCAGGCGTTGGCAAAGCAGGGTAAGGTATCTTTGGTTACAAACGTAGGTGTTACAACCCGTAGTAATCGTGTGGCACCTGTAAATAACACAAAAACAACGGGTTATATAAAGCGCTTTGAATCACGTAACTTTACGACAGTTGAATCAAGTACGGTTGATCAGGATGATTTGGAAACAGGATTTTCTATGCAGTTATTACCAAATGTTCTTGAAAACGGAAAAATATTGTTGCTATTCAGAATGTCAATTCGTGAATTGTTAAAGATGTCTACGCAAACGATTGGTGAGGTTACTTTACAGCTACCAGAGGTTGAAGAACGTAGCTTTATGCAAGAAGTTATTATGGAATCTGGACAGATGTTGGTTGTTTCCGGGTTTGAAAAACAAACAAATAATGATACTCGTTATGGGTTAGGAGATCCTGACTTTATGGCGTTGTCCGGTTCTAGGGAAACAAGCGCTACGCGAGATGTGTTAGTTGTAATCCTGACCCCGCAAGTATTGGTAAGCCCAATGGATGCCGAAAGAACGATACAGCAACATTGGGGTGCCCCGTTGAATTAAAATAAAGAACCGCCTTTGTTGCGGTTCTTTATTTTATATATCAATAAAAAACATCTCATTAAGGGATATTTTTTTATTTAGAGTTCTAAAAATAGTTTTATGCCATTTTGGCAACTTTTTTAGTCAAACGAGAAATTTTACGTGCCGCACGTTTTTTTGGCATAACTTTACCAGCAGCTTTCATAATTTTACTTTCTGCTGCGCGTGCCGCGCTGATCGCATTTGCTTTATCACCAGATTCAACGGCGACAAGTACTTTTTTTGACGCTGTTTTTACAGCACTACGACGAGAGTTATTAACGGCATTCTTTTTTTCCGTTATTAAAATTCTTTTTTTTGATGACTTGTGATTTGCCACTTTATTTTCCTTTTATTTATTTTTGTTTTCTGATATTTTATAGAAAACAAACATAAAATCAAGGAAAAATAAAATGATGTGGCTTTATATAATTGTATTAATCATTTCTTATTTGTTAGGTTCTATTCCTATGGGGCTGATCCTGACAAGAGCAATGGGTAAAGGGGATTTGCGAAAAGTAGGGAGTGGTAATATCGGCGCTACCAATGTTATGCGGGTGGGCGGTTTACGTATGGCCGCTGCAACGTGGCTTCTTGATATGGCGAAAGCCGTTATTGCTGTATTAATAGGTACTTATGTTTTGAACCCAGTTTTTGGGGCTTGGTGCGGTTTCGCAGCAATCGTAGGACATTGTTATCCTGTTTGGTTAAAGTTTAACGGTGGCAAAGGCATTTCTTCTTTATTTGGAGTTTTGTTGACTACTAATCCGTTAGCTTTTCTTGTCTGCGGTGTGGAATGGTTAATTGTGGCCCTGTCTTCTGGTTATTCTTCGTTGGGGGCGGTTGTTGTATTTTGTTTAATACCTATATTAGGCTTTGTTATAAGTTTTCAAATGGGGTGGCCTTTTTTAGCAATTGCTTTATTATGCATGTGGCGACATCGTGCAAATATAAAGCGTTTGCTTACCGCATCCGAGTCAAAAATAGAGTGGAAATGGAAAAAGTAAAAACGTGTCGCCAAATGGCGACGTTTTTACATGTATTTATTCTTTATTTTTAAGCCTTTTTATGATATAATAATACACATATGAAATATGGAAGAGAGATGAAAAAAATAATACCATATATTATTATTTGCTTTATTGGGATGCCTGCTTTAGCGTCAACATCAGAAAATCAAGTTCGGCGTTCAATGGCAACACAATTTGTACAGGCGGCCCCACGGGCAACGGCTTCAACTAATCAAATTTCTGCTATGGCAAATGCTAGTGCAGGGGCCGCGGTCGTTGATATGTCTAGCGTTAGGGTACCAGCTGGGACGGTAACGGCCAATGACGATGCTACCGATAATGAAGAAAAGCCTTCTGTGCCAAATAATAATAGTGAATATGAAAGGCAAAAAGCAGCCTGTTTGAATAATAATATTGGTATAGGTAATACATTCGTTTGGGCTTCTCGTTATAGTAATACCAATAATTATTCTTCTATGGTAGAAGACGTTAATAACCCAGAGAATAATGTTTGTTTTGTGCTAGTAGATATAAAATCTGCAGACCCTAAAATTAATGTATCGGATATTTTGTCAAAATACTTTCAGATGGGGCAGAATATAACTTGTGGAAGTTGGGCAAATGAGGATACATTGCGGCAACGCATCTTAGACGCTAAAAAAAGTAATCGTACATGGGCGACTGTTGGTGGCGCTGTTGGTGGTGCTGCGTTGGGGGTCGGAGCGATGGAATTGTTTGGTAATCGATTGATCGGCGGAAGCGTTATGGGGCAAAAGCAGGCAGATATATCTGATGATGATCGGTTGTTAATGCAATTACGGGCATTAAAGAACGACAGCCCTTCTGAATTTGAACAATTTATGAGTGCTTTAGAATCTTTACAGAAAGCGTGTGACGAGTGGGAGGGGGAAAATAAGCCATCAGAATGTAATAGATATAATTACAAGAAATTAATAAATGCTAAAAATTAAATAAAAAGCCCATTAGGGCTTTTTATTATAAAATATACTTTCAATATATAATTTATTTTTCTTATAGTATTTATCATGGATAATATAGATTTATTTAATAAATTGCTTATATTGCGCTCTCCTAATGTGGGGCCCGTTCGTTATAATAAATTGATCCATAAGTATGATGGAAATTTAGCAATGGTTATAGATGAATTAAAACCAGATGTTTCGATTCGTAATGCTGTTGCACGTGAATTAGATTTAGCAGATAAATTACATATATATTATATATGTGATGATACGGATTTATATCCTGAGGCTTTACGAAATATGTCATCACATCCCCCAGTATTATCTGTGCGTGGGAATATAAACACATTATTAAAACAGTGCGTCAGTATTGTCGGAACTCGTCATGCAACAGCCGCAGGTATGAATTTCATTGCTGATATTGCAAAGGAGTTTGCTTCACACAATTATGCAGTAGTATCTGGTTTGGCCATGGGGACCGATAGTGCTGCACATCGTGGCGCTTTAAGAGCTGCTGGTAGTACACAGACAATAGCTGTAGTTGCTGGTGGTGCAGATTACATATGGCCTCTTGAAAATGAAAAACTGTATTGGGAAATTGTAGAGCGTGGGGCCGTTATTAGCGAGATGCCTGTCGGCTTTGTTCCAGTCTCGGCGAACTTCGTTATGCGAAATCGTTGGATTGCTGGATTAGGTCAGAAATTAATATTAGGTGAGGCAGATTTAAACTCTGGCAGTATGAAAACAGTCCGATTCGCACGTGAAGCGAATCGGGAAATTTGGGCAATACCGTCACATCCCTCTGATTCTAGGTCTTTGGGACCAAATTCATTGATAAAATCTGGTGTTGCTAATATATGTATGGGAGCTTCAGATTTTTTTAATGTAGAAAACAAAGAACAAATGAACATAAAAAATAATAAAAAAATTGATTCGGAAAATACAATATTAGATGCGATAGGAATGATTCCTGTATCAGAATCTGTATTGTCAGAAATTGTCAAAAAAACAATTTCGGAAATAAAAAGTGAATTAGTGATTCTAGAAATGCAAGGTTTAATAAGAAAAGTTGATGGCGGGTATGTTCGTTCGTAAGAAAAAAGTTGTCTATACAATGTATATACAAGGTGCAGAAAACTGGTAAAAAAACGAATCGTTGTCAAAAAATAAATCTTAAAAAATTCTTTAACAAATTGTTGCAAATCCAGTTTTATCTTATAACGTATTTGACGTATCCAAAACGATTGAGAGTAACCTCAATCAAAACGAAGCGAGAGAGTTAAGAGTAGGGCTAGACATAAACACTAAATTTTTATGATGTCGTAGATATGGCAGTAAAATTTAGTGTTTATGTGCAGGTGATTTTTATACTCTTGCGCTATAACGGGTAACTCTTTTAGGGAAGGAAAGGAGAAACATATGCAGGTAGTGGCGACAATGAAAACGACTAACTTGGATCAAATCAAGGAGGCCATCGCCGCGAAAATGGATTCTGCTAGTTTTACTTCTTGGATTGCCCCATTACAATTTGATATTTGCGATAAAGAATTAATTCTGACGGCCCAAAATCAATTCTCGGCAGATTTTATCGGTAGTGTGCATAAAAATGTTTTATCTGAAGTTGCGGCTCAATTTGGTTTAGTGGTTTCAATTTGTGTTCGTGGTGCAAGTGTTGCCTCAACGGTTGCAAATGATAATAATGTTCAATTATATACTCCGGCTGTAGCACCTAAAAAAGAAACGACAGACGGTTTCGATACCTTTGTTTGTTGTGACGAGAATGCCTTTGTCTTATCGGCGTGCAAAAAATTGGCGGCGGGTTCGGTTTCTTTCTCGCCGCTGTTTATTTATGGGGCTGCTGGTTGCGGAAAGTCTTTGTTAGTAAATTGTATAGAAAATGCCACAACCGCTCGTGTTGTAAAAATGTCTGGTGGGCAATTTGTTTCTGAATTTACCCGCAGTTTGCATGATCGTACTGTTTTCGCATTTAAAGATTTTTGTCGTAATTGTGATACATTTATTTTGGATGATGTTCAAGCCTTAGCTGGTAAACGGGCAACATGCGAAGAATTTGCACAATTGATTATGGATTTACGTGCGGCAGGAAAAAATATTGTTTTAACAGCAAATGTTGCACCAAGTAATTTAAATGGTTTTGATCGTCGGATGCAATCATTGTTTGCCTCTGGTTTGGTGGCGGACGTTGCGGCGCCTACAACAAATGTAAAGCGCGTTATATTAATGCGTTCTGGGATTTCTGCGGATGTTGCAGATACAATTTCTTCTCGTATAGCGGGAGATGGGCACCTAGTAAGCGGCGTCGCAATGAAAATAAAAACATATGCAGAATTAATGGGGCAGACAGTCACAATGGATGTCGCACAGCATTTGTTGGCAGATACTTTGCAGAAGTCAAAAACACCAATAGCTATGGTAAAATCTATGTGTGAAAAATTAGGCGTTGCCTATGATGCGGTGTGTGGAAAAGGGCGTTGTCGTGCAGTTGTTTTAGCTCGTCAGATGATGATGTCTGTATTAAAAGAGGCGACTAATATGTCTTTAACAGAAATCGGACGTGTATGCGGTGATCGTGATCATGCAACAGTCGTATATGCAATTGCACAAATAGAAAAACTAAAGAAATCAGATCTAGTATTATCAGCGCAAATAAATCAATTGGTTGCAGATTTTAAATAATCATAAATATAATATTTTCTTGTTGAGTGTAATTTCATTATTGGAAAGACCGGCTTTTTATGATAAAATCATAATGATATTTATATAATACCTATTGAGTGTTATGAATGGAGAGAGTTATGAAAAAACTAGTCTTGTTTGGTCTTTTTTTATTAGTTAGTTGGTGTCCTAATAACGTTTTTGCTGCATGTAAACCTACTAGCTGTAGCGTTAGTTCTGGGGATGACAGATTAAATGCAGATACTTTGGAAAACACCAGTAAAGCCAGAAAGTCTGCGGCAAGTTGTTACATTTGTGAACCAGATTATTGTGAAGATGGGGATATCGTTTATTTGGGAGATTTTTCAAGATTTATGGTTTGCCGACAGTCTCCGGGGTGGATTGGAAATGATCGGTGGGAGACTTATACTCCAGAATACTGTCTTGATGAAACAGATTTAACGGTATCATTTAATCGTGGAAACACTGGGTTGGCAAAATATTGGAAAATTGATGGTGTTAAATATGGTGAAACACAGGCGACTAAAAACGCTGCCACTACAACTCAGTCAGGGCAAAACGTTTGTTTTTATTATGGATGTCCCGATAATTATAAATTCGATGTAGAGGTAAATAAATGTGTTTCTAGTCAGAGCTCTATACCACCAGTAAAGGAGGAAGATGCCCCAGAAAAACTAAAGACTCCAGCAGCACAAGAAGGCGGAGGTCAGTCGGTATCTACAACTCAATCTTGTGTGGAATCACGCTGTGGCGGATTAAGTGGAACGGCTAAAAGTCAATGTATTACGTGTTGTTATGTTTCGTCATCAATTGCTGTATGGAATTCTGCAACAAAAATATGTGAGTGTGCTGATAAAAGCCTAACATTTGATCCTGTGAATTTGAGTTGTGAAGCGGCGGTTGTTGAAGAAGAAGTTCAAAATCAAGAACCTTATGAATGTGACCCTGTTAAAATAGAACAATTGTCAAGTTGGGTTATAACTTATGCATCAAATAACCAGATTGTTGCTCAAATCAATCAGGTTTTTTCATACTGTGCGGATAATCCAAATTCCAGAGTTTTTGATACCCAATTTTTGCAAATTAAAAATATAGTAGATCGGGTAATTAGTGATGAAGATGCCAAAGAATTAAATCAGAAACAGATTGCTTGGCGAGACAGTATATCAAAAGCTGCAGCAGAAATGGATGATATAAAATCTGGTTTAAAACTTACTGTGTGGAAAGACGAAGAGGGAAACTTTAATACTTCAAGACTGTTATCTGATTCTATCGCGGGTGTTGTGCTGGGTACCGCTGGGGGATTAATAACGAGTAATGTTGTAAAGAAAAACCAAGTTGAAAATGGTTTTGAAGATATCCAATGCTCTATCGGTGGACAGGTTGTAGCCGGTTGGGGAGACGAGTTCCGCGTCGGTATCCAATAAAACAGATGGGGAAAACGTAAAACGCCAGATGAAAATCTGGCGTTTTTTATACAAAAAGGTCTTTAACAAATTGTGCGTGTTCTGTGATGAATTTAAAACGAAATTCTGGTTTCTTTCCCATCAATTCAGAAACAATTGTGCGTGTTTTTTCTGTGTCTTCTGCACCCTCATCGGTACGTGGGGGCAGGTCAACTCTTATCAATCTTCTAGTCTTGGGTGACATGGTTGTTTCTTTTAACTGGTTCGGCATCATTTCACCTAGACCCTTAAATCGAGATATTTCTACTTTTTTATTTTTATACTTTGTATTTTTTAGTTCTTCTAATTCTTCGTCTGTATCAACATATATCGATTCGGTTCCGCAAGTTAATTTATAAAGAGGCGGACAAGATAAATATAGGTGCCCACCATAAATTAATTGCGGCATAACCTGATAAAAGAAAGCCATTAATAATGATGCAATATGACTTCCATCAACGTCCGCATCTGTCATGACAATTATTTTTTCATAACGTAATTTACTTTCATCCCAATCTTTGGCGGTTCCTGCCCCGATAATATCAATTAACTCATTTAATTCTTTATTCGCACTGAAACGTTCATCAGAATTTGATATAACATTTAGTACCTTACCGCGTAATGGCATAATTGCTTGTGTTGCCCGATCTCTCGCTTGTTTTGCGGTACCACCCGCAGATTCCCCCTCAACTATAAATAATTCTGTACCTTCAACGCCATGTTTAGAGCAATCCGCCAATTTCGCCGGCATTCGAATACGTTTTGTCGGGGTCTTTCGTGCAATTTCTTTTACCTGCTTCGTTTTGATACGTGCGTTTGCAAGGTTAATTACAAATTCTAGTATTGCATTCGCTGTCTTTGGATCTGATGCTAAAAATATTTCCCATGGATCGCGCAGTGCATTTTCTGTAAACCTTGCTATTTCAGGATTAGACAATTTTTCCTTTGTCTGACCTAAAAATTGCGGTGTTTTATAAAATACAGAAACTATCGCAGCAACAGAATCAAATACGTCATCGCTTATAATTGAAGAGGCTGCTTTATTGTTTGTCTTTTCACCGTACGCTTTTATCCCGCGGGTAATTGCAGATTTAAAACCTGTTTCATGTGTTCCACCGTCAATTGTTGCGATTGTATTACAATAGGATGAGAAGAACCCGTCATCTGATGCCGCACCGTTTTCATCGGTTAAAAATGTTAAAGCCCATTCTACGCGACCAGATTCGTCTGGAAATTCAACTGTGCCGCTAAAAATTTTGGGTAATATACGCGGTTTGTCACGTGTTTTTTCGTCCAGAAAATCTGCAACACCATTAGGATAATAAAATTCCGTTTGAGTCGGTATATTCATATCCTCTGTTAATAATTCTGGGTTACAAATCCAATTAACGTGTACCCCACGTGATAAGAAAGATTTTGCGCGCGCCATACGATAAATCTTAACAGGTTTAAATATCGCATTTTGTCCGAATATTTCCTCATCAAGGGTAAATCGAACTTTTGTTCCGTGATTTTTTGTGGGTGCACCTTGGATCATTTTACTTGTTGGTTTCCCACGGGAAAAACTTTGCTGCCATTCATAACCGTCTCGAGATATTGTGACAATCATTTCTGATGATAAAGCATTTACAACAGAACTTCCTACACCATGTAGACCACCACTAGTTTTGTAAACATTATTATTAAATTTACCACCAGAATGTAGAGTTGTTAAAATAACCTCTAGAGCAGATTTTCCAGGAAATTTTGGGTGTTCGTCAACAGGTATTCCACGACCATCGTCGGTTATCTCGATGGTTTTGGCGTCTATTAAATTTACTGTTATTTTTTTTGCAAATCCGGCAACTGCTTCGTCAATGGCGTTGTCCAAAATTTCTACAGGCAGGTGATGCCACGCCTTTTCGTCTGTACCCCCAATATACATTCCAGGGCGTAGACGTACAGGTTCTAGGCCTTCTAATACCTGAATATCTGATGCGTCATAAGTATGTGTATTTTGTTCTGTCATAGCATAATATTATTAGTACATTTCCAAATATCTTTCAAGTGAAAGAATTCTATCGGCTATACTGTATTAACCAGAAATTATATATTGTTATTTTTATAATCTTGATTTTTATTACTATAGTAACTATATATTTTGAAGCAAGTTAAGTTATGGGATAAAAAAATGAATAAAAATCCTTATGAAGTTTTAGGTGTTGCTCGGAATGCCTCGGATGATGATATCAAAAAAGCTTATCATAAATTAGTTATGAAATATCATCCTGATAGAAATCCTGGGAATAAAGATGCCGAAGAAAAGTTTAAGGAAGTCAATAATGCGTTTGATATTCTAAAAGATCCACAAAAGCGGGCTGCATATGATAGATTTGGAGATGCTGCTTTTGCTGGTGGAAACGCATCTGGTGCGAACCCTTTCGGCGCAGGTGGTAATCCTTTTGGTAACGGTGCGTTTCATTTTGATATGGGTGGCGGCGCCGGTATGGAAGATATTTTACGTGAGGCAATGAGAGGCTTTGGCTTTGATATGGGGGGGGCTACAGGCTCTCGTGGTGCCAAAGCACAGCGAAGAGGGCGTGATTTACTGGACGAGGTAGTTATAGATTTACGAGATGCTTATTTCGGTAAAGACCATACAGTAAAATTTACAACTAACGTTGAGTGTGAAAAATGTCATGGATTTGGTACCGCGGATGGAAAAGAGGCCCCAATTTGTTCTAGATGTGGCGGAAGTGGCTATGTTCGTTCTGCTCGTGGTTTTTTTGCTATGGAAACGCCTTGCCCAGATTGTAATGGGCTTGGGCATAAAATTGATAAAAAATGTACCGAATGCGATGGTGATGGAACTGTACGCAAGACCAGAACAGTGGATGTAAAAATTCCTGCTGGCATAGAAGATGGTACCCGTTTGCGTTTGGCTGGCCAAGGAGAAGCAGGACAAAACGGTGCTCCTGCTGGTGATTTTTATTTGGATGTTCATATTAGGCCAGATAAACGTTTTGAGAGAGACGGATCAGATCTAATAACAAAAGTTGACGTTCCGTTTACTACTTTGGCACTGGGTGGTGAGATAGAAGTAGAAACAATTGATGATAAAAAACTATCTGTAAAAGTTCCTGCTGGAACACAGGTGGGTGAAAAATTACGCGTGCGTGGTCATGGTATGCCGGGACGGCGCGCAGGTAGTTTTGGAGATTTGTATATAGACATTAATATGCCAGTCCCAACAAAATTGACCGAAAAACAAAAAAAGATTTTGACTGAATTTTCAGAAACGAAAAATGCAAAAAAAGGATGGTTTTAAAATGTGCTATATGCATAAAATCTAGCATAAAGCAGCGTTCTAGAGGTATAAAAAATCCCGATTTTAATCGGGATTTTTTATTTTATTTTTTTATCTTTTTTAACTTATCAATAAATGTAAATGTATATTGGGTTGCAGACCAAAGAGATGCCACCAATGCCAACCACAAAACGATTATTCCTGCGTATGCCATTATAAAGAATGTATATGAAGCAAAGACCGCATAGCTAGGATACATTGCTAATCTTGGCATGCACATCATAAATAATAAAGCGCAGATAGCAATCATTTGAAGAGTGGTTTTAATTTTTCCCATAGAAAAACGGGCTTTTGGTACAGGCATTTCTATTTTTTGTGTACCAAGAAATTCGCGCAGCCCACTTATATATAGTTCACGCGCAATCATTATGATGACAGGTATTATAATCAGCCATACAGGGAAGCCCGGTATAAATGCAGGTAATATTAATGTTAATACGATAGATAACATAATCAATGTATTAACCACAAGTAACTTGTCCCCAATGTGATCCATTACACCGCCAAGTTTTGTGCATACATTATATTTACGTGCAAGATACCCGTCAAACCAGTCAGATATAGAACCAAGAACGAATAATATAAAGCTTGTCCAATACCAACCAAACATTAATGTTGGTATAATCGCAAATGCTGCTGCAATGCGAAAAGCAGATAAAAAGTTAACAAAAAATTTCATAATGTTTTCTCCTTAATTATAGTGGCCAATGTTATTATTATATCACTTCAGAATGAAAATGGGCATATATTTTTTTTGCAGCTGCTTTACCTAAGCCTGGTACGTGGAGCAGTGCATCTAAATTTGCTTCTGTTATGGCTCTAACAGCTCCAAAATGCGTTAGAAGAGCCTTTTTTCTTGTTGGTCCGATACCTTCTATTTCATCTAATACGGATGTCGTCATACTTTTTGCTCGAATTGTTCTGTGAAAGGTTATTACAAATCTATGCGCCTCGTCGCGAACTGCCCGTAATAATAAAAATAATCTGGAATCTTTTTTTAAATCCTTGCAGACACTGCCGTCTGGCATAATGAAGTGTTCATCACCGTCTCGAACTTCTCCTTTTGTAACACCAAGAACAGGAATATCAGGAGCCGTTTTATGTGCTATATTCCATTGCGCAGGTCCCCCATCTACAATTATTAAATCTAACTTAGGACCGTGACTGATGGCACGCTTAACAAATTCTTCCATCATGGCGATATCATTTCCTGCCCGTGACGCATCACGTAGTTTAAAATGCCTATACCCAGTTTTTATAAAACCTTCTTTTCCAAATGTTATCATGGCACCAACAGGATTTTTTCCGAATAAATGTGAATTATCAAATACGCCAACACAATTTATATTTATACCTAACCAATTTTGTAAATCTGTAACGCTGTCTGACCAATTAAAATTTGCGCTATGTGCACGATTCTGGCACATACCGCGATTTGATGTTTGGGTTAAAGCAGCGATTTTATCTCGACATTGGGCGGCAGATTCAAAGTCCATTGATTCTGAAAATTTTTTCATTTGTTTTGTTAGATCTGCGATTATTGGTTCGCTGTCGCCAGTCAGAATTTTACGAGCAAGTTGAACGCTTTCTGAATATGAAGTTTGCGGTATTGTACAAGGGGCACTACATCTTCCAATTTGATATAATAAGCACGGCCGTGTTCTGTTTCGCATAAATGTGTCTGTGCATGTTCTCAGTTTACAAACTTTTTGAATCGTTTTTATTGTTTCGTTTAATGCTGACACTGATGGATAAGGACCATAAACATCTCGCCTTTGTGATATTTTTCCACGAAATTTTAATAATCTTGGGTATTCTGATGTTGTTAAAGCTATCATCGGGTACATTTTCCCGTCGGTTAGCATTATATTATATTTAGGCTTAAGCGTTTTTATCAGCTTTTGCTCTAATAGTAAAGCGTCTGACTCTGTAGCTGTTATATCCCAATCAACACGGGCAACCAATGTTCGCATAACTTGTTTGTGTGGTTCCAGCTTTGATATGTCTTGATATTGTTTTAAGCGGTTAGATAAATTTTTAGCTTTCCCGACATATAATAGCATGCCGTCTGCGTCATACATTTTATATACGCCGGGGGCATTGGGACTATTTTCAATTAAATCAGAAAATTGAATATTCATGCCTTTTATGATAGAATATAAAAAAATAAATAGCAAATAGAGGTTACAAATATGAAACAAGAATCAGGACGTTCTATGATAGAAATGATGGGTGTACTGGCAATTATGGGTGTAATTACTGTTGGTGCAATCGCGGCCATATCCAGTGCGATGAGTATGCAAAAACACAATACGGTTAATGACGAAGTGTTACAAATGGTTACGCAAGTGCGTCAGATGTTTACCGAATACGATGATTATTCAAATATAAATAATTCTACAATATTTGGTGCAATTGGTATGTCAAATAAAAACCCATATGGTGGAACTTATGAAATTTCGGTGAACCCATCAGATACTAGACAATTTGTAATTTCAATTACAGGCTTATCTAAGTCAGATTGTGAATATTTTGTTACAAAAGGATGGGATGGTTCGGTAGGTTATGAATTGTCTGGGCGTACACAAAGCGGAGCGACAGGTTCTTGTAACAACGCAAACGGTGAAAACGTTGTTCAAATAACATATAGTGAATAAATGACGCTTTTGTGGGGGTTGATATAATGGCGGAAATGGTAACTGTTTCCAAAACCGAAGAGGGTACGCGATTATTGCGCTGGTTTTTGCGTCGGTATCCGGCTATGCCCCAACGTGAATTTTATAAATTATGTAGAGGCGGTCAAATTCGTGTAAATTCTTCAAGAGCACGAGGGCAAGAAATATTGCGTTCTGGTGACGTGGTTCGCGTTCCTCCCACTTTAAATAGTTATGCAACGCTTCCAACCAAGAAGACAGAAAGTGGAAATCTTTTTTCCTTGTCGGATTTGGAGGCCTTACGTCAATGTATAATTCATAATGATGAAGATATTGTTGTTTTTAATAAACCGGCTGGTTTGGCTGTACAGGGGGGGACGGGCATTCGAAAATCTGTGGATAAAATGGCTGCTGCTCTTTTCCCTTACGATAAAATTTCGCTTGTTCATCGCTTAGATAGAGAAACTAGTGGGGTTTTAGTAGTCGCGAAAAATCAAATTGCGGCGCAAGAATTATCTGCAGAGTTTCAGTCTAAAACGGCGCATAAAGAATATCTCGCCTTGTTAAATGGTGATGTTAGTCCGCAGCAAGGTGTCATAGATAACTATATGGTAAAAGGTCAGGTTTTTAATGACGCTTCTAGGTTAAATAATGGTACTGGTCAGCGACCACAACGTGCGGTAACTCAATATAAAGTGTTGTCGCAAGCTGGTCATTTGTCTTGGGTTCTTTTTTCTCCGAAAACAGGACGTACGCATCAATTGCGAGTTCATAGTGCATTATGCTTGCACGCGCCTATTGTCGGGGATATTTTGTACGGAACAGATAAAAAGTTGGATGGGGCTATGCGTTCTATGTTAGAAACAAATAACTTGTTTTTATTAGCATATAAATTAACGTTTAGACATCCGTCTACGGGCAAGATACTTACTTTTCAAGCACCGGTACCGGAGTTTATGCAACCTGTTATAAAATTTTTGGAATTTAAATTACCATAAACAATTACGGTATAAAAAATGGTAAAGAAAAAGAAAAAAGAAAAAATTTTTTTCAAAATTATGCGGGTTTTAACCCTGTTCTTTATGGGGTTGATTGTGGCGATTATTGTCGCGTTGTCTCAGATTAATCTTGAGACTTTACGAGGCGATGTTTTAGCAATTCTACAGGATTCAACTGGGTTGCCCGTAGAAATAGATGGTGCTGTATCATGGAAATTATCTTTACGGCCACAGATTGAGTTAAATCAAGTTCGCGTTCCTAATGCGACATGGGCAAAACATAAAAATGCTTTTAGCGCAAAAAAAATAGACGTTACATTAGATTTAATTTCTTTGTTTAGATCACGCCCAACAATACAAAATGTAAAAATTTATGATGCTACAATTTGTTTAGAGCAAAATGAAGATGGTGAGTTTTCCGTTATTTCTAAATTGTATGAAGATACCACAGAAGACCAAAATAAAGATACAGGCAGCAAATCAGATTTTCCGTTTGTTGACCCTGGTTTAGGGGGGCTAGAAGTTCAAAACCTGGATGTAGATGTGTTGGGGGTTATGTATTCGCTTAATGGTTTTCAGATTAGATACATTCCAAGAAGTGATACCAGAGAGTATAGTGGTTGGGTAAAATCAAAATCAGATGTATTTCCTTTTATTTTGTCTTTCTCTAAATATAACGAAGAGCGTAAGGTGTACCCCGTACGTATAGCTTTTGCGACAGGTGGAGACGCATTGATCGCAAATATTGCGCTTGAGGGTACCAGTAAGGCGCCAATAGACTTTATTATTAAAGGAGATATACCAGATGTTGCAGAAATAGGTAAGGTTTTTGATTTGAATTTAGTAAAAATGCCAACGATGAGTGTAAATATTTCTGGCGGATACGATTGGCAAAAATTAACGCTTCGCAATTCATCTATTACTGTCCATAATAATAAACTTGCTTTTTCTGGTGTAATAGATTGGTCTAAAGATTTACCCAACATAACAGCTAAGTTAGAATCAAAGTCTATAAATTTGGTGGAGATCTTTCCAGAAGCCTATGATAAAAAATGGGTTCGCCCTGATCGTGAATTAAATGTTTTTCACAATATACCACTATTCGGAGAATTTTTTGCAAAGTGCAACTTAGACGTAAAAATTTTATTAAATAATTTTATAGTTTATCGAGAGTTTAATTTACAGGATGTAGATGCGGTAATAAAATTAAAAAACGGTGATGGCCGAATCGATTTATCTACAGTTATCGCCGGTGGTAAGGTTACAACTGCTGCAGATGTTGTTGTAAATCCAGATGGGCATATGTATATGAAATTTGGGGGAATAGGACGAGATGTCGTCATAGGAAAAATGCTAAACGAACTACACATAGATAACTTGATTTCTGATTTACCAGTAAATCTTGATATGTATGTTGAAGCAGATGGATCAAACTTATCGGAATTAATGCAGACAATGACAGGACCGGTCCAGGTTTATTCTTCTGCTTCTGGTTACGCGCATTCGGCATTGGTTGCGAATATGTATGGAACAGATTTTCTGACTACTTTACGACACAGCATTCAAGACTTATTCAGATCAGAAAAGAAATATAATCAAATGAAAATTTCTTGCGCGTCTGTGAATACAAAGATACGAAATGGTTTAATTGAAACCCAACATGGAGTTGCTGTGGAAACGAACGCAATAAATGTACGTTTGGCGGGCAGTTTAGATTTGGGTAAAGAAAATATAAAATTGTCTTTAATAACGGTGCCTGTGCGAGGGCTAAAACTTTCCTTGACTGGTAATGTTGTTAATTCTATTGAGATTACAGGTAATTTAGCAGAACCATCTATTCAAATTAGTGGGGTGGCAATGGCTGGAAAGGTTGCATCAGCAACAGGGCTGGGGCTATTGTTGGCACCGTTTACAGGCGGAATAGGCTTGGTCGCAGGTGCAGGTGTTGGTTTGTTGGCAGGAGATTTATTAGAAAATTGGTTGGCAGACGATACTCCTTGTAAAACCGCAATAGAACGTGGCGCACCGATACGGCGTGATGATCCAGAATGGATGAGTATACCTGCATTGGATCTGGCAAATAATATATTAAAAAAATAGGAGGATAGCGTTTTGTTTAGTTGGGTTAATTTGGTACAAATCCTAGTAATTGTTATTTTATTATGGGTGTTTTATAGAACCTTTATAAAAAATACTTCTTCAGAACGCTTGGTGCGCGGTTTGTTTGGGTTGGCGTTACTGTGGGGGGTTAGTTTTGTCTTGTCTTGGGCTCATTTGGATTTGTTAGGTACTTTTTTGCGCTGGGTTGCTTTATTCTTGTCTATAAGTTTAATTGTGGTATTTCAACCAGAATTAAGAAAATTTATGGCGCTTATGGGAAATATAGAAGAATGGCGGCGTATATTTAAATATAATCATAATATTACCCGAGATACCAAAGCTTTAGATGCAATTTTATCGGCCGTGGAGTTTATGTCCGCAAAACATACTGGAGCCTTGATAGTTTTTACAAATCTTTTGGATGAAAGCGCAATTGAAAAATTAGGTGTACCAATCAATGCAGATATTTCTAGCGAATTATTATTAACTATATTTTTTAATAAAACCCCGTTACATGATGGCGCGGTAATAATAGAAAAAAATCGTATCGCATACGCAGGGGGCATTTTACCTTTGTCTAAAAATAATTTGAACTGGAAATATGGAACAAGACATAGAGCCGCCTTGGGATTGACAGAAGTTTCTGGTGCAATTGTGTTAATTGTTTCTGAAGAAAGCGGTGAGATTTCTGTCGCAGAAAAAGGTAAATTTACCAAATATGATGATTTGAAAAAACTACGTGCGAAATTAGAAAAAGTTATGTATAAATAAAGCTTGGTTAAACATATTTATATAAATTGACTGCTTGTTGATTTGTCTATTGGGTTTTATGTTTGAATAACCCTTGCACCGAATCGGGCTTTTTTGATAAACTTATTTGAAAGGAATGTAGGGCGAAGATAGATTTAACAGGAGCAAGTTATGGAATTTTCAGTATTTCGTCAGGTTTTAATACGTGCGTTGGGGCATATGCAATCGATTGTGGAAAAGCGTGCAACCTTGCCGATATTGGTTAATGTTAAGATAGAGGTTGCTGATGATTTGATTTTGTCCGCAACTAATGTTGATTTGGAATTGGTTGAACACGTAGCCGCTGATATAACGTTGGGTGGGACAACAACTGTTCCTGTTCAAATGTTGTATGACATCGTTCGTAAATTACCAGATGATGCAGAAATATCTTTTAAACAATCTGGTGATCAATTGGTTGTGTCTAGTGGACGTGCGGTGTTTCGTTTGCCAACGTTGCCAGCAGAAAACTTCCCAGTAATGGCTGGTAGTAATTTGACCACAAAGTTTCAGATGACTACTGGCGATTTAGCGCATTTGATAAACCAAACAAAATTTGCGATTCCAACAGATGATGTTCGTTATCATTTGGGTGGTATTTATTTCCACATTTCAGATGAAGGAAAGGAAAAAATGCTAACGGCCGTTGCAACAGATGCGCAACGTATGGCTTTGTGTGCAATGCCTGCACCAGTTGGTAGTGCCGAAATGCCTGCGGTCATTTTACCACGCCGAGTAATTGGTGAGTTGTCTAAATTATTAGAAGATGCAACCGTTGATGATGTAACGGTTGAATTATCTGATACAAAGGCACGTTTTACTGTTGGAGCTGCAACTTTGACCAGTAAATTGGTTGATGCACAATATCCAAATTATCGTGTTGTGATACCAAAAGGTAACGATAAAATTGCGATTTTGGATAGAAAGTCTTTCTTGAATGCGGTTGATTTGGTTTCTGTTGCTAGTGTGGACAAAACAAAATCTGTTCAGTTGACATTTTCTATGAATAAATTAGTAGTAAATGCTTCTAGTCCAGACGCAGGAACAGCAACTCAGGAATTAGACGTAGAATATAACGGTGATAGCGCATTTACGGTTATGTTTAATGTAAAGTTTTTGATGGATGTCGCCGGACAGGTAGAAGGAGAAAAATTCCAGATGGAAATGCAAGACCCGCTATCTCCAACTGTGATTAAGTCTACAGATAAAAAGACAGACGCTTTATTTGTTTTAATGCCGATGCGTATGTAAGAAAATTTGTAAAGACTCTATTCCCCCCCCGGTTGGGGGATTTTTATTGTTGATAAAAAATTGCAAATCATAATTTTTATGATAAAATCTGCCGAAAATAAAGGATTTAACGTATGACATTAGAAGAACTTGTTCCAGGTAAGGAACCTCCTAAAAAAATGAACGCTATAATAGAAGTTCCAGAAAACGGGCATGTAAAATATGAAATTAACAAGGCAACGGGTTTGTTGCGTGTGGATAGAATTTTACATACGCCTATGGCGTATCCAGCAAATTACGGTTATTTCCCAGGAACTTTAGGTGACGATGGGGATCCATTAGATTGTGTGGTTGTGTGTAATGCGCCATTACGACCAGGTGTGTTAATAGAAGTTCGTCCAATCGGTGCTTTGTTAATGGAAGATCAAGCCGGAGGAGACGAGAAAATTATATGTGTCCCGCGCGATAATATTGACCCTTTTTATACTACAACGGAATATATTGAACAGTTACCTGCAATTTTGCGTTCTAAAATAGAATACTTTTTTCAACATTACAAAGATTTGCAACCAAACTCATGGTCAAAGGTAAAAGGTTGGGCCGATCGTGAAACTGCGGATAGACTGATTATGGAAAGTATAGATAGATATTGGGAGCATAAACGTGCGGCGCAATAAGTGCTTGCGCGCAATATAATCGAATTTTATAATAACACAGAAAAATTAAGAGGTATAAATATGGCATCATATATTGCAAATGATATGCGCGTTGGTTGGGTTATTTCTCATAATGGTAAACGTTATTCTGTTATGTCTATAACAAAAGTAAAACCAGGTAAGGGTGGTGCATTTGTTCAGGCAGACTTGCGTGATATTGATTCTGGTAATAAGGGTAATGATCGTTGGCGCGCAGAAGATAAAGTTGAAAAATTGTTGGTTGAAGATTTTGACTGTCAATTTTTATATTCTGATGGGACAGACGCTTATTTTATGAACTTATCTAATTACGAACAATTCACGATGCCTGTTGAGGCAATGGGCGATCAAATGAAATTTTTGGCCCCAGAAATGATGGTAAAAGCTAACTTTGTTGAAGGTAATCCTGTTTCTATTTCTTTGCCAAAAACAGTTGTTGCTATCGTAGAAGAGACGGAACCCGCACTAAAAGGGCAAACTGTTTCCAGCAGTGGTGGTAAACCAGCAATTTTGGATAACGGCGTTCGCGTTCAAGTTCCGCTTTTTATTGAACAGGGTGAAAAAATTGTTGTTAATACTGAAACATTAGAATACGTAGAACGCGCAAAATAAAAAATCGGCGATTATTATCGCCGATTTTTTTATATTTTATTTGCAGAACCCATAATATTTTTTATTTCATCGATACAATTTTCGTATATGTTTTTCTTCCCAGCACCAAGGTAGTCACGAGGATTAAAATTATCTGGTTGTTTTGTCATTGTTTCTCGTATTCCTGCGGTAAACGCAAGACGAGAATCACTGTCTACGTTGATTTTGCAGATGTTTTTTTTAACTGCTCGCTTTAGTTGTGATACAGCAATACCGCGTGCGTTAGATATTTTGCCCCCGTATTCGTTTATGGTTTTTACAAAGTGTTGAGGTATGCTGGATGCGCCATGCAATACAAGTGGAAAGTCAGGAAGTTGTTTTGCAATATCGTCAAGAATATCAAAACGTAATTCTTCGTCATCGCTTTTTCGCTTATATGCGCCATGACTGGTGCCAATTGCAATTGCTAAAGAGTCTATATTCGTCGCGTTTACAAAGTTGACAACGTCATCTGGATTGGTATAGCTAGAAAAGTCTGACTTTGTGCGTTCGTCTTCTATGCCAGATAAAACCCCGAGTTCTGCCTCTACTGATACGTCATATTGGTGGGCATATTCGACCACTTGTTTTGCCAAAGCGACATTAGATTCAAACGGTAATTTTGATCCGTCAATCATAACACTTGAAAAACCAAGTTTTATCGCATTAACGCAAGATTCAAAAGAAGAACCATGATCCAAGTGCAGTGCGACACGGTTGCTGTCTTTTAAATTAAGTCCCCATATCATACCACGTAATAAATCTGAGCCCATGTATTTTAAAGCAGACTCTGATACAGCAAGAATAACGGGGCTGTTTGTGTCGTGTGCGGCCTCGATTATTGCTGCAAGTGTTTCCATATTATAGAAGTTAAATGCTGGTATCGCGTAATGATGTCTCAGCGCGTCCGCAAACATTTGTTTCGTATTTACCAAGCCAAAATCTTTATAGTCCATTTGCTTATCCCTTTGTACATTTTGTATAAAAATTATAACACAATATATATGTTGGTGCCCTAAATTTTTATTAGGAAAAATCGCCTATATACAAAGCAATACTTGACAAAGTTTATTTTTTCGTCTATATTTATATACGAATAAAATAAACAACGCAAAAGCGAGAAAGTAACGTAGATGGTTCAGAAAAAGTATGTTTTTTATGTTTTGTCTGGTAATGCGCCAGATTGGCCGCCATGTGACGTTGGTGTCATTATCGGCGGGGGGGACAGTAATGTTTTTTTGCCTGAAACGTTGATTGTAAAAGATGCTTTTGTGTTAAAAGATCAATAAAAAGCTCGGTTTTTTTCCGGGCTTTTTCGCTTTTGTCAGGAAAAAATCTTGATAGGACGCATAACAAATAGAGGACAAAAATGAAATTTAAAAACGTTGTATCTTTTAATATAAAAAGGGTTGTTCCTATATTAGGATTGGCTGGTGCCACCATGTTTATGGGGGGGTGCGAGAAAGATGATAATGGTCCAACACGAGATGTTGAGATAAGATTTACACAGAAGGAAACAGACGATTTATTTTATGACGACGAAAATGATGTGCGTCATCCAAGTATCCTTGCGCAAGAGTACGTAAAAGATCCGACAATAAGGACAATATATTTAGTACCAGAAGGTACTTGGGCCAATATGGATCGAAATGGAATAAAAGGAATGCGCACAGCAACGTTAGACCTAATTATGAACTATTCTCCGAAATTTCGTGGTAAGGGCGATTTTAACTTCATGGTAGGAGAAGCTTCAAAAATCCCCGAAGATAGTTTGTGGTATGTATCTAAAGGCTGGACGATAAATAAAAGATTATTGGAACAAGCTCAACAAAATCAGCGATAAAAGGAATAAATAATGAAACTAAAACAAATAGTGCCATACAATATAAAAAAAATTATTCCTATGTTGGGGTTGGCTGGTGCCACCATGTTTATGGGCGGCTGTGAAAAGACGGAAGAGCCCCAGCAACGAGATGTAGAGATAACCTTTGCATATAAAAGTTATGACGATTTGTTTTATGATGATGAAAACGGGGTTCGTTATCCAAGTCTTAAAGCCCAAGAATATGTAAATGACCCAACAGTAAGAACAATATACTTGGTACCACAGGGAAGTTGGGAAATTTATAACCGTTTTTCTATAACTGGAATGCGCGAAAAAACTCTTGAAAAAATTTTGGATTATTCACCTAAATTTCGCGGCAAGGGGGATTTTGATTTTAAAGTTGGTGAGGCCTCAAAAGTACCAGAAGACAGTTTATGGTTTGTATCCAATGGTTGGACAATAAATAAAAGACTATTAGAACAAAGTCAGCAAAATCAACGATAAATTAACGGAGTACAAAAATGAAATTTAAAAACGTTGTATCTTATAATATAAAAAAGCTTGTTCCTATATTAGGATTGGCTGGTGCCACCATGTTTATGGGGGGCTGTGAAAAAACAGACGAAACCCCAAAAAGGGAAGTGGAATTAACTTTTGAACAAAATAGGTTTGATGATTTGTTTTATGATGATGAAAATGGTGTGCGTCGTCCAAGTCAAAAGGCTCAAGAATACATAGATGATCCAACTGTTGGTACAATATATTTAGTGCCAGAAGGAAGTTGGCTTAACTTTGGTGAAATTGGTATTCACGCTTTACGTGAGCATGGTCTTGAACCTGTTATGAAATATTCACCGAAGTTTCGTGGTAAAGGAGATTTTCGTTTTTCTTTAGGGGTCGCATCAACCATACCAGAAGACAGTTTATGGTTTGTATCCAATGGTTGGACAATAAATAAGTATGTGTCATCACAAACTAATCATAGATAATAAATCCGGCATAATGCCGGATTTTTAATAAATTGACACTTTTGTTAAAAACGTGTAAAAATATAATTGATTAGTGGGAGATTTTTTCCAAATGAAAAAAGTTATTATTTTCGCAGTAAGTATATGTATGGTTTTTATAACTAATGGTTTCGCTGATGATAACTCGCAAGTAACAGCTTGTGGTGCGCCAGATGATATAAATATGTGCGGAATGGGGTGTGAGTATGTATCTTTTAGTAAATCTTGTCAGCTGTGTCTTGAGGGTACATATAACAGTCAGGATTTAGCGTCTGAGTGTATCAATTGTTCCATCCCGGCAGGGGGGACGCCTTTAATTGGTGATGAGTATATGGGATTTATTGAAGATTCTTGCCCGTGGAAGGCAACTTGCACAAAATACCAATATTGGCAGCCTAAAGATACGAATTTGGTTCAGTGGGGCTGTCTAGATTGTGGAAAAGGATACGAATCTTCTTTAAAGGACGGATATGATGTTTATGGAAGAGGACCAGAGGCGGAAGATGCTAGTGGTCATAGTTTTGATGAGGTTTGTGATGGCATGATATATACATTAAACTTATTGGCAAACGATGGTGGCTTTGATGATCCAACTTTAGAGGGTGTCAGAGAGGAAAAGAACCTATATTATAAGTACGATAATTATTTTTCTGCAGATGAGGCGCCTGAAGAATGGTCAACAGGGGCATTGCCAGATGGGTTCCTTCAGCCCTCCAGTATTCTTAAGACCTTCCTTGGTTATGGTTTATCTGAGGAGAACTGTAGTAACGGACATTTAGCCTTTGACTCGGAAGGTATTTTTTCGTTTTATGGAAAAGAAAACATATTGGAGTATGTAGATGAACTTACCGGTAGTACTATTTCTTTACAAGCTTGTTGGTACAATAATTCAATTACTATTAATTATAATTATGGAGGTGCAGCGGGTAACACAAGGGAAACATGTGGTTTTAAATATAATAATGATGAATTTTTTGAATGTAAGGTAAATGATGAAATAGTAAGTGTAGATGGATTGGTTTTTGAAGGATACGAATGTACTTATATCAAGGATGGAAATACCGTCAATTGTTATGAAGACGGCAAATTGCTGACGTATGATGAACAAATTCCTATTTTGGCACAAGAAATGTCTTTAACGGCAATATTTTCAGATTGTCCTGCTGGCTATTATTGTGGTGAAAGCGGTATAACAAAGTGCCCGATCGGAACAACAAGTAACCCTGGAAGTACCAGTATAGAGAAGTGTTTCATGAAGGCCGGAACGGATGGGACTAGGTTTTGCGACAATAACGGTTGCTTCTTTTTACCGGGTAGTTTTACAATTCCTTATATGTCTAATAATCAATAATAATTATTAATAAGAACTAAAACTTGACAACTGATACTTTTGTGCAACAATTAGAGTACGAATCGGGGAGATGGTCAGAGGATACAGATTTTTTAGCTGGGGGTACTGAAATATGAAAAAAGTTTTAGTTTCTGTAATCGCATTGACATCTTTGGCTGGTTGTGGTGCATATTATGATTATTATAAGGGTGGTGTAAGATATACCCAAGACGGTCAAGATTGTATTTATTATGCTGGTGAATATGGCCGTAATTTCTCCCGTGATATTAGAGGGTTGAATAACGGTAAAAAAATAGTTTACCGTAATACACGCTGTGAAGATTTGTATGCGATGGATAATTTTGGTCAGGAACCTCGTCATGATCGTCAGATTTTAGTTCCTGCTGCACAAGAAGTTTCATGTAATTCATGTTCACGTGTAGAAAAAGTTTCTTGTGATTCTTGCAGCAAGGTACAACCAGTTTTGAAACGCAGATATGTTATCGTTCCTGCTATGTAATTTATAGTGATATAAAAAAAACGGCGTCTTGAATAGATGCCGTTTTTTATTTATGCTGCTTGAATCTGCACTTTTTTTATGATAAAATTATAAAAAAAGAAAAGGGGATATACATGAAAAATTTACTGAAAAAATTAGGTTTTGCAGGATTTACAGTTTTATCTGGTGTATCTGTCGCTTTGGCTGCAGGACCTGTTGTTGGTGGTGTTGGGGTTGATGAATCCGGATTGTGTGCCTTGATATCACAAATGTATGGCGTGTTTCAAATTCTGCGTACATTAGCTTTCGTTGGCGCTGCATTTGTTATAGCCAATTGGGCGTGGGGTTATATTAAAGATGGTGGCCCTAAGGACGGTATTTTAGAAGACCTGAAGAAAAAAGGTACGGCTTTGTTAGTTGGATTCGTCTTGCTGTTCGGTATTGGGGTTATATTATCTTTCTTCCTATCTTCGACCGGTCTTGGAATGATTGGCTGTGAAGGGGTTATTAAAAGTTGGTAATCTAAAAAAGCGACCTAAAAGGTCGCTTTTTTATCTTAGTTTTTGATACGCAAACTTCTTTGCAAATTCTCGTTCTTTTTTCTTTAACTCTGTTGCTACTTGCGAAACTGGTATACGTGATAAGTCTGATGCTGGAGTTTTGGGCATAGATTTTCGTGCAATATCTATTTCTTTGGATAAAATGCAGATAAACTCATCAAATGATATTTTTGGACCTGTTTTATGTGTCGGAATTGCATCGTAGGCACTAATTGTTTTGTTTAGGGCGTTATAACGACCTATTAAAGATAGTGTCCCCATATAATCAAATATTGTTCCTTTTACACCGTAAGTAGTTTTTAGGGCGTTTACATCATAGTCGCAGAAAAATTTATTATGCATGAAAGCATTAAAAGCCTGCATATCTGTTTTGGGGTATTGGTTTGCAATACCGTTAATAACTTTTTCTGCCTGAGCTAAATTATTGCGATGGTATATGCGTGAAAAATGCCAAGCTGCACGATTAATTTCTTCAAAAGTTGCATCTAGCATCATAAAATATAACTGGGAAAAAATCATGTTTGGAGATAGTTTTGTTAGTGCCCAGCATGCATAGCGACTTAATTTTGCGTCATAGTCTTTCTTTTTGAATATTACGTTACCATTAGGATCTTGAATATTATAGTTATTAATGATGGGTAAGACATGATTAAAACGGAAAGTGTTTAAATCACATGCCTTAGGAAGCTTTTCTAGATTTTTCTTGGGCAATTTTTCAAAATTTGACGATTTTATGGCGGTGCTCATTGTGTATTGAATATGTTTATGTTCGCCTACATAAGCAGAACCAAATAAATTATATAAATCAGAAAACAACCAATATTCTGCATCGTTATTATATAACTCAACATCATGAAATAGTGGTAACTCATCAACATGGCTTTCGTTTACGTGATGCACGTGTTTGGATAGAGTGTTAAATACTTTTTCCGGCAAAGGCAAAGGTACGTTGTTCATATGCTTTTCCTTTTATTGTTGTCCTTCTTCGGCGCTGACCAATGAAAACAGAACAGAAGAAATTAATAACTGATAGGGCACGTGCTGCTTTTCTGCCATTTTTTTTATGCGTTCCAAGATTTGATGAGGAATACGCATATTTATAACGCTGTCTGATTTGTTAAAAGCACGATATGCGGCGTATTCTTTTAACAACGCCTCTATATTCATTATAAATAATTGTTGCATTACGTTTGGCATATACTACCTCCTATACCAAAGACAATACTACAGTACTTACAAGTGACTATATCATTGTATTGGCATTTGTCAATACATTTGTAATTATGTGTGTCAATATTCTTGTAATGGCTTTTGTGGGGGCGTTTGTCTGACGGTTTTTGTCGGTTGGAAAAGTATTGAGACGCTTGGAGTTTGAGTTGTTTTTAGGCCGTTTTTCTTTGCGGGTTTTCTTGCTTTTTAAATTATAACTGTATAAAATTACATACATTAATAATTGGAAAGGAAATATAAATGATTAAAAAGTTTTTTTCTGCTTGTTTGTTATGTTTTGCTTTTATTATTCCAGCTAGCGCAGAGTTAAAGGTTGATATTATTGCAGGTGCGCTGGATCCTATCTCTGTTGCGGTACAAAAAATAGAAACCGTTGGAAATGTATCTACAAATGATGCGAAAATGATACGTGATGTTGTTGATGCAGATTTAAAATCGACAGGTTTATTTAGAATTGTCTCGCGTGATGCGTTACCAGAATTTGTAGAGATGGGAGAATTGCCAGATTTTCAACTTTGGGCGGCAGTCAAGGCACAAGTTTTGGTCCAAGCGAAATTGTCTGCTGAGTCAGGAGATAGGTATAACTTAGAGTTTTATGTTTGGGACGTTAATGCAAAAGAGCAGATAGAAGCACAAAGTTTGGTAGCATCTAAAAAATCTGCCAGGCGTTTGGCACATATTATGGCAGACGCAATATATGAACGTTTAACGGGAGAGGTTGGATATTTTGATACTCAAATAGTTTTTATTGCAGAAACTGGTCCTGTACATGACAGAACGAAGCGCATGGCAATCATGGATCAGGATGGCTATGGTTTGCGGTATTTGTCGGATAAGAAAACATTTGTTATGTCGCCGCATTTTTCACCGAATATGCAGACTATAGTTTTCTTATCGTACCGTGATAACGATCCTATGGTTTGGACTTTGGATTTGGAAACCGGCGAGCAAAGGCGATTAGGGCAATTTGGTGGTATGAATTTTGCACCGCGTTTTTCACCAGATGGAACAAAAATTGCCTTGTCTTTGGTTAAAAACGGAATTACTCATATATATGAATATGATATAGAAACGAAATCTTTAAAACAGTTGACGTTCGGAAATTCATTGAATACCAGTCCTTCGTATTCACCAGATGGTAAAAAAATGGCATTTAATTCCGATCGAAGTGGGAAACAACAGATTTATGTATTAGACTTGGAAACTGGCGGGGTTGAACGCATAACTTACGGGGCAGGGCGTTATGCAACACCGGCATGGTCTCCAGATGGAAAGTTTATTGCTTTTACTAAAATGGCCGATGATACTTTTTATATTGGTATTATGGATCCTCGTGGACGTAACGAGAAAATTTTAGCAGGTGGCTGGTATATGGAGGCACCATCTTGGGCCCCAGGCTCTCGTCGATTGGTATATTATGAAACAGAAAAAGCTTTAGATGGTATAGAACGTATAAGCCATATTCGTAGCGTCGATATAACAGGGCAAAATATTTATGAAATAGACTTGCCGGACGACGTTAATGGAGTAGAACCAACTTGGTCGCCAAAATTACCATAATGAGAAGAAGCGTTATTACTGTTTTAATTTTGTCTTTGATGGCGGGCAGAGTTTATGCTTTACCCGCCATTGTTGATAGAGTTCTAGACGGAGATACTTTTGCGGCACGCGTTAATTTGGCAGACGATACCGAAGTTACTGTTAAAGTACGTCTGTTAGATGTAGATACACCAGAAATAAATGGTTTATGTCAAAGTGAAATAGACAAAGCTTATAAAGCGAAAAACAGGACTGCTCAACTTTTACCCGTTGGATCTGCTGTTGAGTTATCGGATATAAAAGATGATAAATATTTAGGTCGTATAGATGCTCGCGTTCGTATATCAGATGGTCGTGATTTATCAGATATTTTAGTAAAGGAAAAACTTGGCAGAAAGTATGATGGAAAAAAGCGTCAAAGCTGGTGTAAATGAAAAATCTCGCAAAAAAATGCGAGATTTTTTATGCGCTGTGTCGATTAATAGCTTCACTTATTTCTTCTAGAGATGCGTTACATGGCAACATTGGTTCAAACCATACATTTGCTGTTCCACTATGCATTCTGCCGTGCTTTGGCCAATATTTTCCAGCATCTGTACCAACTGGTAAGATAGGTAATTTTAATTCATGTGCTAGGAATAATAATCCCCGTTTTAATTGAATTTTTTGACCAGGTTTAGCACGCGTTCCTTCTGGAAATATGATCAGAACTTGGCCGTTCATGATTTTTTTAGCAACTTTATGGCTTAATTTTTTCATATTTGTTGCACCCCTGGCACGATTAACTGGTTGTAACCCCATACGCCAGAAAGCCCAACCATAAATAGGAATCCATAATAATTCGCGTTTTATAATAAAGAAAGAATGTGGCACGTAGTTTGATAAAATAGCAATTTCTAGAATAGACATATGCTTCGCAGCTATAATTGCTTTGCCGTCTAGTCTAATATTTCCATTAGGTGCCACAGGTACTCCGTTTTCTTCAATCGGTGGATAGTGAATCTTGTACTTAATTCCAGCAACTACTCGTGCAAGCATCAATACCCCACCAGCACATGTTAGAACCAAGAAATCGTTTAGGCGTTTTGAGATTAAACCTATTAATAGTATTGGTGACCATAAGATAAAATATAACGCCAAAAGAACTTTGAATATAATTGTTCTGAACATTTTTTTCCCTTTGTTGTTTTTTTAGCCTTCTTTAATTCCTAGTAGTGTAACAATATATTTTATATATTCTATTACCCAGCGTTCAAGTCTTTTTGTTACTGGCATATCTGTTAGAGTTACAGGACAGGCAATAATTTCAGTATCTGGTAGTTCTTTGCTTATTAAATATTTTGCGCGGTTCATATGGTCTTCTGTTGTTATAATGACCAGTCTTTGTAAGTTTTTTTCTTGGGCAATTTCTTTTATTGCCAGTGCATTTTGATAGGTCGATTTCGAATCGGTTTCTATTGTGACCCGTTGCGCCAGATCAAAAGAACCGTTTGTTCCTGCACCTATTATATATAAATCTGCATTGGGGTGTTTATGTAGTTGACGCATTGCGAAAGGAATCCTTCTAATATCGCCAGTAAGAACGAATATCGTATCATTAGACAATATTTTCTCGCACTTTCTTGGCGCTAATGATTTAAATCCCATTCCGCCGATAACAAAGCACGTTATTAATAATAAAGATGGTGTCAGAAGTTTCATTAATTATTTTTCAAAATATTTATAGTCGTACGTTTAGTAATCCAGATTGCAAAAATAACAATTGCGATTGGTAATAAAATAAGTGCAAACCATCCCCAACCAGAAATTGATAGCATTGCCATTAATCCAACGCGGGCACTATGTGCAGCCCCTAGAATTAGTAATAAAATTGGGGCGGCAACAACGAAGCCAGCCGTACCAGAAACAATACAAATTTTAGCGATAATTATTTGCATTTGGTACGCAACGTACGAGTCTGTAGCACCGATTTGATTTAGAATTTCTAACTCTCGTCTATGTAACAAAGCAGTATTTCGCGCAATGTATGAAATGCATATAGCTATTGCACCAAGTGTTAACAATAATACAAATGATGAAATTAAAATCATTTTCCATCCAGCAGATGTAGAACTTTTTAGTGCCTGAGCATGAGTTAAAAATCTTGCGTATTCAGAGATTTCTTTTTTTACAGATTCTAAATCTTTTGTTGTATTGAATTGCAATTCATACATTTTTGGTAAATAGTTTTCAAGTGCACCGCCCCCAGATATCCACGGCCCCAACAAGTCACGCATTTGATCTGTTGTAATTTCGTTTACTACGGTTATTTTTTCGGAATTATCATCAATGATTTTTTTTACTTTTTGCGTATTGTCTGAATCCATTATTTGAACTGTTGCGTATAGATCCCATTGAGAATTCCAGCGTATTACCCCTGTGCCTATTGCAAGCGCAATACCAAATGCCAAAACAGCCAAAAATGTCAATAAAGACATAATCGCAGTCATAAAAATTGACTGATCTTTGACTAATGAAAAAACGATTGGTTTTTTTGTCATTTATGCGTTCCCAATATCATCAAATTGTTTTGATAATTCTGTGAAGTAGTTTTGCGGTTTTGGCCCTTTCCATATTTTTTTCGTTGCAGGTGTTTCAACTGTTTTCGAATTTTTTGAAGTAATAAAGTTTACATGATGATTTTCAACGTGAATTACTGGAAATTTATAGGTTTCCATTAATTTTGTACTGTGAGTAGCCAAAATGATTGTGGTTCCGAATGTTTTATTCATTTGTACGAATAATTCCATAAGTCGAGACGCGTTTTCATCGTCTAAATTACCTGTTGGTTCGTCAGCTAGTAATATGGCTGGTTGTATGATGATGGCGCGAGCTACAGATACACGTTGTTGCTGTCCGCCAGAAAGGGTTTTAGGATTTACATCTGCGTATTTCGCCAAACCTACCCATTCAAGTACCTTTAGAACTAATTTTTTTATTTTTGATTCAGATATTCCGCGTACACGTAAAGGCAGGGCCACATTATCAAATACAGACATGTGTGATAATAAAGAATATTCTTGAAAAACTATGGCCATTTTATGCCGTAATAGTGCGATTTCATCGCGAGTCATTTCATTGGTAACCCGACCAAATAACTTAATTTGTCCACGAGAAGGTTTATGTAATTGATAAATTAATCTTAATAAAGTTGTTTTACCAGCACCAGATGCACCAGATAAAAAATAAAAAGAACCAGCACTTATATTGAAAGAAACATCAGACAGAACTTCTCGAGCGTTATCATACCGAGCACCAACATTTGCAAAAGAGACAGCTGTGTTATCTTCCATGCAAAAAATAGTAGTAAAAAAAGACTATATGGTCAAGTACCCAAAACATAAAAAATGCGCCATAGGCGCATTTTTTATTCTGCATCAACAACTTTAGTTGTTGCATTTCTATTTTTTGCCCAAACTTCTTCGCCTGTACCAGGGTATTGTGGGTTTTCCTTTCCGTATGAAATAGTTTTAATTCTTGATGGTTCAATACCTTCTGCTATCAAAACATGCGCTGCGTTTCCTGCACGTAAAGCACCTAGTGCTAAATTATATTCTGTGGAACCACGCTCATCGCAATGTCCCTCTAATATAACATCTTTATTTGGATGTTTTTTCATATACAGAGCTTGAGATTCCAAATCTGCACGAGCCGTGTCAGATATTGCCGCAGAATCAAATGCAAAGAATACTTTATCATCATTTATGTTACTAGGTACACCACTGCAGGCAGCCAATCCTAATAAAATAAAGGCTAATAGAATGTTTTTCATATTTTTTCCTCTCACTTTTATTTAATAAGTTCTTTATAAGAATCTAGCAGATTTTATAAAAAGTTGTCAATATATGTTTTTTATGCTTTGTCTGGGGGGGGGATTTGTGATATACTTTTTTAAAAGTAAAAGGAAGGACAATATGAAAAAATTAATATCTTTGGTTGCTTTATTAGGGGTAACAACTACTGGGGCTATTGCGGCGCCAAGTTATTTAACGCGTGATAATAGTGGTGGTTATCGTGTAACATATGATTATACAGATAAAGCGAAAACTGGTTGGTATGTTGGTGCCCGTGCGGATTTTAATTTTCTAAACTGGGAAAATAAGTATAGCCTTGATGATGGTCTAAAAGGTCCTGAGGACTTTGAAAACGATAAATATTCTTTTGAACCTGTTTTTGGTGGCAGTGCTTTCGCTGGTCGTCGTTTTGCATACTTCTGGCGTGCAGAATTAGAAGCAGGTTATATGGGATACTTTGAAGATAAGGATGCATCTTCTGAATTTTCGTTGCAAATCCCTTACGTTATGCTGAACGGTTATTATGATTTCGTAAATGGCATCTATTTGGGGGTTGGTGTCGGTGCAGCAGTGCCTATTACAACAATTGATACGGTATATTCTAGTGGTGGTGAACGTAAAGAGTATGGGGTTTCTCCAATGGCTGGTGTGATGCTAGGGTATTCTTATGAATTAGATAACAATTTAGTACTAGATTTACGTTATCGTCTGTCTGGAATGACTGGTTTAGATCAACGCATAAATGATATTGAAGTTAAATATATGCCAGGTGAACATTGGTTCCAAAATGATATAGATTTTATTTTAGATAATTCTTTATCAATTGGTATTAGATATGAATTTTAACCAAAATAGGTATTGACCCGATTCGTTGAAATATGATATTATTATGTAGGTAGAGAGAATAGATGAAAAACGATTTGAAAATTTCGAAATTAGCAATTGTTTGCGTCTTGTGTACTGCTGTATCTGGTGCATATGCTGCTTCATCTGTAAGGTCGTTGGGTGGTAGTGGTACTTATACCAGTGCGTCTAGTGCGGCAGAAGCGAATGCTTCTTCTTCTGTACGTGGCGGTTCTGTTCGTGTAACGCCTTCGTCTGGTGTTTCAGGTACAAGTACGACTGTAAACGCCGGAACAACTACCAGCGGTCGTGTTGCAACAACGCCTCGTTTATCAATAGGACAATATCTAGGTGGAACTACTTCTGTTAGTGGGGGCAGTTCTTTACGTCCGCAGACTCCGAGTGGTGGTTCGTCTTCTTCTGGTGGGTCTGGTTCTATAGATGAAGAATTTGTTGAAATTTTGCGTAGTGATGTAGATGAGTTGCAAGGAACGGTTGAGACCTTACGTCAAAGTGATGAACGGTTAGAGGACCAACTTCTTGATAAGCAAGATGCACTTGTCCCTGGTCAAGATGGTTATATTTTTATAGATACAAATACGAATGAAATATTTGTAGAAGTAGATGCTTTAGAAGAAGCATTGAAAGATAGCTTGCAATTATCTGATGGTAAGGACGGCCGTGAAGTAGAATTGGGTTATAACGAAACAGAATTGTTGTGGCGTTATAATGACGGCAGTCCGTGGGAACATTTGATATACAAATCTGAAATTACTGGTCCGCAGGGACCTCAAGGTGAAAAGGGTGAAAAGGGTGATAAGGGTGACAAAGGTGATCCAGGTGATGCGGCGGATTTGAGTAATTATCCTACATTAGCGCAAATGGACTCAAAAATTGCGACCGCAATTGCCAGCATTGCCACTACTTATGCAACCAAAGATGAATTGGCTCTAAAGGCTGATAAAACAGAGCTAGCAGCTTATGCTACGACAGAGCAATTAAATGCGAAAGCGGATGCAACTGATGTAGAAGCACTAGATATGGTAATAAATGCGGCCGGTACAGGTTTGACTGCCCAAGTAAATAATGCTTTGCAGGTTGCGGGTGGCGCGCAAGATATGGCAGAAGCGGCCCAGAGTACAGCAGAAGCAGCTCAGGGTACTGCAGAAGCGGCTCAAGCTGCGGCAAATGAAGCCAAGGCTGGTCTAGCGACAAAAGCAAATGCTGCGGATGTATATACCAAAAGCGAAGTTTATAATAAGCAAGAAATAGAAGATAAGGTTGCAGAAATCGTTGCTGGTGATGGTGTTGTATTAGAGGGATATGTAAAGAAAGAAGATTTTAATAGTGCGATTAATCTTAAGGCTGATACAACTTATGTAGATCAAGAGTTAGATAAAAAGGCAGATGTAGTATCTGTTTCTGCACTTGAAACAGAAGTCGGTGACATAAATGATCTTGCTATTAGTGCTGCAGAAGCAGCCACGCAGGCAATCAATGAATTGGATTTAAAAGCCAGTAAAACAGAATTAGATAGTTATTTGAAATCTGATACAGCGGCTTCTACATATGCTACTAAGGAAGAATTGGGGACCAAGGCGAATGCATCAGACGTACAAACAATTACTGAAAGTGTTACGAATATAACACAACAGGTTAATCAGATAACAAATCCGGAAACGGGTTTAGCTGCTCAGGTTGATGATGCGGTTTCTGCAGCTGAAGGGGCTCAGCAGGCGGTTACAGAAATGCAGGGGGACGTAAATGCATTAAAGACAACTGTTGGCAACGAGAGTTCTGGTTTGGTCAAAGATGTTGCAGATGCTGTGTCTGCGGCTGGGGCTGCCGTAAGTGCTGCAGAAGAAGCAAATACTCTTGCTGGTAAGGCGGAATCTGATGCTGCAGCGGCACAAGCAAAGGCTAATCAGGTAGAAGAAAATTTAAATTTGAAAGAAAATTTAAGTAATAAAGTCTCAAGTATCACAGAAGGTAATCAGAATTCTCAAGATGCATATCCGTCTGTTGGTGCAATTGTTAAATGGACTGATACTAAGATTGAAAGTTTATCGGATTCAGGTTTACCTGTAAATCCTGATAACTTTAATGACAATTCTATTAGTGGAACCAAGTTAGAAAACGATACGGTAACTCAAGGGAAATTGTCGCCTGATGTTCAGCAGGTATTAAATAATGCTGTGACGGTTGACGATAATGTCGGCGCAAACAAAGTGCTGGGTACTGATGATACAGGTGCCAAAGTATGGTATGATATAATTTAAGGAAAGGGATATAGAAAATGAAAAAGGTAAATATCGTATTTTCTGGTTTTATGGCGGCAATATTATTAAGTGCCGGCGCAGCTGATGCAGCAACGACAATAGCCAGCCAGGCGTATGTAGATAGTCAGAAAGCAAATGTCTTGCAAACTGTTGATGATACATATGCGACAAAAGAATCTGTTACTGGCTTTTCCGATCAAGTAACGCAGTTAGAAACAACGGTTGGGGATGAAGCATCGGGTTTGGTAAAAGATGTTGCAGATTTGCAAACTGAAGTTGCAGGTAAGTTGGATTCTGTAACAGCGGGAACTACATACCAGACATTGGGGAACAAAACTGATAATTTGACGGCGGATGCAGAAAGTACAGAGAAATATCCATCGGCCAAAGCCGTTACTGATGCCATTAAAACGGCCACCGAAGGTGTTGCGTCTAGTGGGGCAATTACGGATTTACAAGATAAAGTTGGTGACGGGGTGTTAAATACAACCGCACAGGATTTGACGGGTGCCGTGAATGAATTAGACGGGGCGTTGGACGACAAAGCAGATAAAACGGATTTGGATGCTTATGCAACCACGGTTCAATTGGATACAAAGCAAAATAAAAATATTCCAAGCGCAATAAATCATGTCGTTATTACAGATGCTTCTGGTAACATTACAACAGCGGCACAACTTGCTGCGGATAAGGTCAGCGGGTTAGCAGGTGTAGCGACAAGCGGGCAATATTCTGATTTGTCTGGAACGCCGACGATTCCGACAGCGGTGTCAGACCTTGAAAACGACAGTGGGTTTATTACAAATACTGCTTTAACCGGTCTGCAGGAAAAGAACGTTGGTGCTGATAAAAGTGGTAATATATTAACTGTTGGTGCCGATGGGAATATCACACCAAGTGCTGCAATTGAACAAGATAAAGTTAATGGTTTGACAGATGCGTTGGCGGGTAAAGCGTCTATAGATGATGTTCCAACAACGGTCGCTGAATTATCAGATTCAGCCAATTATGTAACAACAACGAAACTGACAGAAGATTTAGCAACAAAACAGGATCGTTTGGGCTTTACACCGGAAAATTCTGCTAATAAAGCAAAGACAATAGATTCTCTTAATGAAGCGTCAGATACTGCGTTCCCGACAGTTGGTGCTATAACCTCATGGGTTTCTTCAGAAATTTCTGATTTAAGTGAGCTGCCGGTTAATCCAGGTTTGATTGAAGATAATACTTTAGACGGTTCAAAGCTAAAGAACGGTGCGGTTACAACAGAAAAAATTTATGATGGTGCAGTTACCACAGATAAAATTGCAACTGGTGCTGTAACAGAAGCAAAATTAAGCACAGAACTGCAACAAACAATTAACAATAAAGCAAATTCTGATGATGTTTATACAAAGGTTCAAACAGACGCCAAGATTCTTGAATTGGCTGTCGGGAAACCAACACAAAAATGTTTGGCGTCGTCTTTGTGTGTATTAAGTGTAACGAAAGACGGAACTTACGAATGGACAAGTGTTACAGAGCCAACCGAATAAAAGATAAACGGCAATATAGGAATTTAACATAAAAAAAGAAAGGAAAGGAAAATGAAAAAACTAACCGCAAGTATATTTGCAACATTATTGACGGTTGTAACTGTCGGCGCCGCTAACGCGGATATCGCATCCAGTGGGTATGTAGATACAAAAGTTGGTGAAGTAAGTGCTAAAGTTGCGACAAAAGCTGAACAATCAGATCTTACAGATTTGGAAGGGACTGTAACAACTTTGTCTGGAACGGTTTCTGGACACACAACTTCTATCGCTAATTTGGAAACAAATAAAGCTGATAAAACAGCATTATCTGCTTACGCGACAACGGAAAGTGTAACATCTGGTTTGGCGGGGAAGCAAGATAAAGCCCTGATTACATCTACACAATATGGAACAAATAAAACGAGTGATACATCGTATCCATCTGTAAAGGCGGTCGCGGATGCAATTACAGCTGCAACAGAAAATATTGCAAGCAGCGATACTGTTTCCGCATTGGGTACTCGTGTAACAACGGCAGAAGGTGATATCACAGCCTTAAAGGCTCGTATGGATACAGCAGAGTCTGATATTGCAACAGTAGAAGGTACAGTAGGCACAGCAAGTGCGAATGCTACTCAGGCGTTGAATAATATTGGTACGTTAAGTCAATTGACGACAACCAAGAAAGATAATACAGTTAATGCGATCAATGAAGTTAAGACTGCGGCTGATAATGCAGCATCTGCAGCATCGACAGCACAAGGCGCAGTTACAACTTTGACTGGTCGGGTTGGTAAGAATGAAACAAATATTTCGGCGTTGCAAAGTGGCAAGTTAGATGTTGGTGGTACTGCAGCAAAAGCAACAGCGGATGCCGCCGGTAATAACATTGTTGATACATATGCAACAAAAGCTCAAATAGCAAATATGGCAACAGAGGAAAATCTGAATTTGAAGCAGGATAAAACAGATAATTCTCTGGCCACAACGGCTAAGACGATTGTTGGTGCTATCGGCGAAGTAAAAACAACGGCTGATGATGCTTTAGCCGATGCGGCGACAGCACAGGCAGATGCTACACAGGCAATCTCTGATGCAGCGACAGCGAAGGGTGTGGCAGATGCAGCACAGAGCACAGCTAATCAGGCCAAGACAACTGCTGATGCGGCTATCCCAAAACCAAGTGCGGACCAGATCAACTCTAATGGCGTATATGTTTTGACCTTTAATGGTACAAATGGTTATGCGTGGGAAACAATTACTCGTTAATAAAACATATGTGCGGTGCCTAACCGCACCGCACATAGGATGTAGGGTATAAATGTGTTAATGTAAACAGTAAAACGATTGGATAGAAATAGGGCTATGATAAAGTTAAAAGAAATTTTTTCAGTTTCATTTATAGCACTGTCAATTTGCAGTGTGGCACATGCAGATATCGCATCTACTGGTTATGTTAACCAGCAATTGAGTGGGCGTCTGTCTTCAATTTCTGCTTCTAGTAGTGGGACGGGTAACGTTGTTACTTCCATTTCTGCCAGTGGCGGGACTGTTACTGCAACTAAAGGGATAAATGCGGAAGTTACTTCCAATAAGACAACGTCTATCGCAGCATCAACCAGCGCCAGTGATACAAAGTATCCATCTGAAAAGGCGGTCAGGACCGAATTAGATAAGAAAGCAGATATTGATGATGTGCCAGCGGCAATTACTGTTGATTCTGCTTTAAACTCAACAAGTACAAATCCTGTCCAAAACAAAGTTATAAATACTGCTTTGGCGGCTAAACAAAACGCAAGTACTGCGGTTGAAGTCGCTTCAGCTGGTACTGCCGTTGGTAGCGCAAGTCAGCCTGTTTATGTCGATAATACCGGGGTAGTGCGTGCGGCAAATTCAATTCCAACTGTAAATAATGCAACGTTAACTATTCAAAAAAATGGTTCTGATGTCGGAACGTTTACTGCAAATGCTTCTTCGCCGGCAACAATTAATATAACGGTACCTACAACAACATCTCAATTGACTAATAACAGTGGGTTCATTACAGCTGATGATTTACCAGAAGATTATGTTTTAACTGCTGCTACTGCAACTGCGTTGGGTGGTGTTAAAAGTGGAGGCGATATAGAGGTTGGAACTGACGGTACAGTAACTGTTAATAGTGCGAATAGCGCAGATAGTGCAACTAAAGCGACTCAAGATGGGAATGGGAATACTATTTCATCTACGTATACAAAAATTGCACAAGGTTCTACTAATGCTAACAAGGCTGTTATAACAAATGCATCTGGTAATATTACAACAGGTACTATAACAAGTGCTATGATTACAGATGGTACCATAACAAATGCTGATATATCTTCGTCTGCAGAAATTGATCAATCAAAGATTTCAGGATTATCAACCGCATTGGCGGCAAAGGTAGATTCTACAGATTTAGCGGAAGTTGCAAAAACAGGTTCATATAATGATCTGACCAATAAACCAACGATTCCAACCGCGATTACAGTTGATGCTGCCTTGAGTTCAACAAGTACAAATCCTGTTCAAAATAAAGTTATTAATACTGCATTGGCGGCAAAACAAAATGCAAGTACTGCCGTTGAAGTTGCCTCAGCTGGGACTGCTGTGGGTAGTGCAACTCAACCTGTTTATGTCGATAATACTGGTGTAGTGCGTGCGGCAAATTCAATTCCAACTGTAAATAATGCGACTTTGACCATTCAGAAAAATGGCTCGTCTGTTGGTACGTTTACCGCAAATGCCGCAAATGCCGCAACGGTAAATATTACTGTGCCGACTAAAACTTCTGAATTAAGTAACGATAGTGGTTTTGTTACTTCGGCGCAACTTAATGCGTTGGATAGTACGTCTTCTGGGAGTGGTGCCGTTGTTACAGAGGTTGCACAGGTAAATGGTAAGGTTACTGTTACAAAAGGTAATGTTCAAATACCTGTTGGTAGTGCTACTGCCACTACATATGCTACTATTTGGGTAGAATAAGAACTAAACAAAATCCCCGTTCTGGGGATTTTAATTTTTTGTTTTATAAAACTTGATTTGACTTATTTCAGTATAATATAATTCAATTGCTTTTAAGGGTTCTTAAAAGTGGACCATGTTAGTAGACGGGTTTAGTCACCCGAATATAACAGTTTTAACTAACTTGTTCTCCCGATGTCTTAGTCGGGAAGTCGTTGTTATACAAAAACTGCTTCGCGGTAAAGGCAACGAATTCATCGTTATATTTGAATGACTAACTTCCCGACACCTACTTTCATAGGTGTCTTTTTTCTTGTTTTTTTCACATAAGGATAAAAATATGAAAGTTTTTTTGTCGGGATTATTACTTTTTTGTTGGGTTTTGTTTCCTAGTAATCTTTTTGCTGGTAACTTCATCGCAGATGCAGGTGATTTCATTTCTTTTAAAATCTTACCAGTGTATTCTTTCGCAGCAACTGTTTATAACTCTGATTGGGATACTTGGTATGATTATGATTGGAACGGGTTAAAGCAACTGATTGTGGTTAATTTAATTAAATCCACTGTAACTGATACGATCAAAGAAAATGTTTCTGAGCAAAGGCCTAATAAAATGGGATTCGACAGTTTCCCGTCTGGGCATACTGCAAACGCTTTTGCAAACGCTGCTTTCATTCATAGACGTTACGGTATTAAACAGGCAATCGTTCCGTATGTATTAGCTTCGTTCGTTGGATATTCCAGAGTTCAATCAAGGTGGCATTATACTCATGACGTATTGGCTGGTGCCGCTATCGGTTTTTTATCTGCTTGGATATTCGCGGAAAGAAAGCAGAATGTTTTTATCGCTGCTGATACAGAAAGCGTTGCCCTGCGATTCAGTACTGTATTTTAAAATAATGATATCAGAAATATCCCAAGAGCTGCTGCCACTATCGCACCGATAGTTAAAGGCCAGAAATATTTTTTTACTATCGCGTTCGCGCGTTCTTGGAAAAAGTATAATAATGTCGCAACTATTATAAAACGACCTGTGCGGAATATCGCGGATATACCCAAAAATATCCATATTGGATAACCAATAAAACCAAGCCATAAGGCTAATAATTTATATGGTATAGGGGTTACCGCAGTCAGCACAATAATCAGTATTCCATACTTGCTGAACATTGGTTTAATCGCTGTTTCTATTAATTCGGGATTAGAAAATGTATTTATTAGCCAAATGCCCAATGAATCCCATAACCATGCACCTATCATATATGCGATTGCACCACCAACTATTGAACCCAACGCCACCGCTATTGTGATTGGTACTGCACGTTTTTTATTCGCAATTATGGGCGGTGTCATAAATACTTCTGGTGGAATAAATAAAAATATTGATTCGAATACCGTCAGAATAAAAACAACCCATGAATATGCGCGACTTTCCGATTTGCTTAATATATATTCTGCAAATTTCATAAAATGTTCTCTCTAGTTAATTAGTAAAATTTACTTGATTGTAATTTAATCTTTTATATTTTACAATCATATATATCAGGAATATTTAATATGGTTAAAAAGCAAAATAATAATTCAAATCGGGCTCAACGGGTCGCAAGTAAAGTTCAAACGTTGGTCGCAGAAATTCTGCGCGATGATTATAGTGATGATGGTCTTGTCGCAGGCGTGTCGCTGGTTGGTGCGGTTGCACATGGGGGGCTGCAATTCGTACGTCTTTTTTATTATTCTAGAAATACTGATATTGATGCCGTCCAACGTCGCTTAGACGAAATTACAAAAACTGTTCGTTATGAATTAGCATCTCGTATGGATCAGAAATATGTCCCTGATATTAGATTTGAATATGATGATACCTTGGATAGGGCGGAACGCATAGACGCCTTATTAGAAAATATAGACAAATAACATAAGTTTTTTGAAATTTTATAGTTGCGACTTCCTTTATACTGGTGTATCATTGCCGCGTATACTACTTTCGGTACGGGTTTTTTATGAGTCAACAAAATATCAGAAATTTTGCAATCGTTGCACATATTGATCATGGAAAGTCAACTTTGTCTGACAGGTTGATTGAGTATACTGGTGGGCTGCAATCGCGAGAAATGAAAGCGCAAGTACTGGATTCTATGGATATCGAACGTGAACGTGGTATTACAATTAAAGCACAGACGGTGCGCTTAAATTATAAAGCAAAAAATGGTCAAACTTATCAGCTGAATTTAATGGATACCCCTGGACACGTTGATTTTTCTTATGAGGTATCTCGTAGTTTGGCGGCTTGTGAAGGGGCGTTGATTTTAGTAGACGCAACACAAGGTGTGCAAGCTCAGACGTTAGCAAATGCATATCTTGCGCTGGATAACGATTTAGAGATGTTACCTGTATTGAATAAAATTGATTTACCGTCCAGTGACGTTGCAGGTACACGTGAACAGATTGCGGACGTTATCGGACTGGATGCGGCGGGGGCTTTATGTGTATCTGGTAAAACAGGAGAAGGTGTTCCAGAATTGTTGGAAGAAATCGTAAATAAACTGCCGTCTCCTCGTGGTGATGAAAATGCACCGTCAAGAGCATTATTGGTGGATTCTTGGTACGATTCGTATTTAGGCGTTGTCATTTTAGTACGCGTTGTTGACGGCAGATTGGTGCGCGGTCAGAAAATAAAATTTATGGCAACAGGTGCTGAATATGTAATTGAAAAAATTGGTTATTTTACCCCAAAAATGGTTGATGCCGATTCGTTAGAAACAGGTGAAATAGGTTTTATTATCACAGGAATGAAAACAATACATGACTGTAAGGTTGGTGATACTATAACTGATGCTAAGACCGCCGAAAATAGTGAACCTTTGCCGGGGTTTAAACCGTCTATTCCCGTTGTGTTTTCTTCGTTTTTCCCAGTTGAGGCTGATGATTATCCCACTTTGCGGGATAGCGCTGAAAAACTGGCTTTAAATGATGCATCCTTCATGTTTACAACAGAAAAGTCCTCTGCGCTGGGATTTGGATTGCGCTGTGGTTTTTTAGGTTTGTTACACATGGAAATAATAAGTGAACGCTTGCGTCGAGAGTTTAATTTAACACTAATAAATACTGTCCCAAGTGTGTTGTATAAAGTTCATTTGCGTGATGGCAGTATTATCGACTTAGAAAATCCTGCAGATATGCCAGACCCAACAAAAATTGCTTCTATCGAAGAACCATGGGTTAGGGCGACAATCATGATGCCAGATAAGTATATGGGTGGCATTATGTCTCTATGTTCAGAGCGACGCGGGGTACAAGAAAACATTTCTTATGTCGGTAATAGGGCGGTATTGGTTTATCAATTGCCTTTGGCGGAAATTGTTTTTGATTTTTATGATAGAGTAAAGTCTATTTCTTCTGGTTATGCATCATTTGACTACGTTGTGCAGGGTTATCAGGCGTCTGATTTAGTCAAGGTTTCTATATTGGTCAATGATGAAAATGTGGAACCGTTATCGTTTATGTGCCATCGAAGTTTCGCCGAAAAGCGCGGACGACAGATTGTTGAAAGATTAAAAGATTTAATTCCGCGTCATCAATTTAAAATACCTTTGCAGGCGGCAATCGGTGGAAAAATTATAGCGCGTGAGACAATCGCTGCGTATCGTAAAGATGTTACGGCTAAGTGTTATGGTGGTGATATCACACGAAAAAGAAAATTATTGGAGAAGCAGAAAGAGGGTAAAAAACGTATGCGGACGTTCGGTAATGTTGAAATCCCACAGTCGGCATTCATTAACGCATTAAAGGTATCTAATTAAATAAAGGATTTATAGTTATGTTAAATATTTTTAAATATGTTTTGAATAATACTATTACAGATATTCGTTCAGATATTGCAGAGTATGGCACATTAAGCCGAACAGTTAGTTCGTTGAAAAAAGATAAGACTGATAAGTATAAAGCGTTGCGTGTGGAGAATGGTTGTATCTCTGTACGTACAGAGATTGACGCTATTGGGTTTTCTTCTATAACGGATGAGAAAGGATCGAGAAATATAGATTTGGTTGAATATGAAAAGGAAACGTATTTTCCGTGCAGTAATTTATCAGAAAGTTTGTGTATAAATACTAAGTGTCCGCATTTTCAAAAAAATCAAAAATATATGGAATCAAACAGCGCATATGAAAAAGCTTTACAAATGAAACGAGCGTTTTGGGATAAAAAAATTGCTCGTGAGAAATAAGTATAAAATAAATTTACTTTGAAAAAACTTAGATAGTTTTCAAAGTAATAATGAAGGAGGTTGGAATGGCACATCAATTCTTCTTTAATCCTTTTATTTTGGATAATTTGCCTGCGCCAAGTGCTGGTTTTGATGTGGTTCAGGATATTTCTGAACCGCGTTTGCGCATGTATATTACTAGCCGTGGTGTAAAAACTTTCTTTGTTAGAAAACGTATTCATGGACGAGATAAACGAATCATTATCGGAAATTATCCGGATGTAGATATAGAAACAGCTCGTGGTGCTGTGTCAGATATACTTGCTGCTGCGATGGAAAAGCCGCGTGCACATAATAGAAAAATAACGCTGAGAAAATTCTTAGGTGTTTATTTAGAAAAAAGAGTTCGTCGTAATAGCGTGTCACGTGATAAACTAGAGCGTGCAATACAAAGACATTTTACGCCATTATTGAATAAAAATATTGATGTTATATCGGCGGACGACGTTATAAGCACAATAAATAATATAAAAGGACCAGCAATTGCTGGTAGATTACAAGAGTTCCTTCAGAGTGTTTTTAAATATGCTGTTGATACTGGGTATATAAAACAGAGCCCAATTAGTAATTTACCAAAAATAAAACAAAATCGTAGAATTCGCCCGATAAATAAAGGGGTATTTCATCGTTTGTTGCGGGCAATAAATACAGAACAAGATTTAAATTTACGCGCTGCTTTTTTAATGTTGATATATGCTTTCGCTCCTAAAAGTAAGGTCTTTGCTATGCAGTGGAAAGATTTAGATTTTAATCATTATACGTGGTGTGATAAACCTTTGTCTGATATGGCTGTTGTATTGTTACAAGGTCTACCACAGGACGGTCGTTGGGTTTTTCCTGGTCGTGGACGCGGGCATTTGACTGATCCGCGTGTTGCGTGGAAGCGTCTGGCAGTTTCCGCAGGTGTGCCAAACTTAACGATGGACGATGTGAATAAATTCTTAATGCGTCAATTGTTATGGGCCCCAGATAAAGAGGACTTGCGCATTAATATGAATACTTTGCTTTCAGAGTTATCGGTATAAACATATATTTTTATAATTGTCAAGGTTTTGTTATTGTTTGTTATAATTTCTTGACAGATATGTCATAAAATGATAGTTTTAAATAACGACGCCCAAAGCAGGGCCAAAAATTTAACAAAAACAAAGGATACAAAATGACAACTTTTGAACAAGTAAGAGAAATCGTAGTCGATAAGTTAGGTGTTCCTGAAGCTAAGGTTGAAGAAAAAGCTTCTTTCGTGAATGACCTGGGCGCCGATTCTTTGGACGTTGTAGAATTCGTTATGGAAGTTGAAAAAAAATTTAATATTACAATTCCAGATGAAGAAGCGGCTAAATTAACAACTGTTGGTGATGCAGTTAAATATATTGATGCTCATAAAAAATAATACTGGGGTTTTATTACATTAGAAAGTCCGTCACGTCGTTTTTGTCGTTGACGGATTTTTTTCT
>CALXQT010000011.1 GCA_944390835.1 uncultured Alphaproteobacteria bacterium
ACGACGTAAAAAATTACGCGCAATGATCCATAAACAATCACCTTTGCGAACTGTATAATAAGTATCATCATCACCGGTCATTTTTGGCATTATGAAGTTATGTGTAACTTCCGCTATAGCACGTCCATCTCCATCGTGTAAGCGTATAGTCAATTTATATTCTTTTCCTGATTCTAATGTCCCAACATCAGCGCCAAGACCAAAATGTTTGTGATCTGAAACACGTGCGAAACCTAAATATTCATCATTTAGAGAAAGGGAAACACGTAAACGTGGCAAAGAATCACCTGTTACAACAATTCGTCCTGTGTCTAAATAATCAATTTTAGACACCACAAGATCCCCATCTACTAGCATTATCGGCGCCTGTAACAAAGTACTACCATCTTCTGTCATCAAAAGTGATACAGAGTTAGCATACCCATGTTCTGAAACATAGACGAAAACATTTTCTTGAGACTTGATGTTATCTTCAACCCCAATTAAAGAAAACGTATAATTACCTGCATCAAATTTTTTATTTGGAGAATAGACAAACTCACCATTTTTATCGGTACGCTCAGTCGCAACAATATCACCATTTATTAAAATTGAAACGCTTTTGTTTGATAACCAACGTCCTGCAACAACTATTGACCCATCAGATTCTATACGAACTATATCAAAAGTAGGAACAGGAGTTTCAATGACAGCTTGAATTGTTGGTTCACTGATAGGAGGAACAACAACAATCGTCTGTGAGGATTTATGAAAGAACACAACCCATACAGCAACTAAAACAACCAGAACAGCACATAATATAGGGAACCAATATGCTGCCAATCCATTACGACGTTGCGTTTCTGCAGCTTCTGATTTTACGACATTTGACTCTTCTTCTTTTTTAGGGTTAGGGCGCGCAAAAATATTTAACGTTTTCAAAAAGCGCCGCGCAAAATTACGACGTTTTTCCATCCAACTGTTCTGCTGAGCTATTGCGCTGTCTATTAATTCATCCGTGGAACGCTTTGTTTTCCCAATAACATTTGCCTTATTATTTTTTAACATGCCCGTAATCTCCTGCAAGTTATCAATTGTTATCTTTGGACAAATTATTGCAAAAATAATTTCTTTGTCAACTTATTTATGATATAATTTAATGTAAAAAATGAGGCACGAATGAAAAAAATAGGCATTATGACTACGGGGGGCGATTGCTCTGGTTTAAATACAGTAATTCAGCGACTATACCGCGGAGCATCATTACGAGGCTGGCAGGTAATAGGTGTTTTGGATGGGACAGATGGCTTATGTGAAACTCCACCCCGCATAATAAAGTTTAACGATGAAACCCTGCCAATAGAAGCCGCCAGATTAGCGGGCAGTTTTCTTCACAGCGGTCGAGTACAAGCATTAAACTTTGAAACCGCCGCAAAAAGCGGAAAAATTGACCGCTTTAATAAACAACTACGAAAATCTCTATTAGATTTAAAATTGGATGCAATGGTGCTAATCGGAGGAAATGGCAGTCTTTCATTAGCGTGGTGTAACAAAGAAATATATACTGGATTACAACTAGTGTGTATCCCTAAGACCATAGATATGGATATCCCATTGACTGATAAAACGATTGGTTTTAATACGGCAGTTCAACAATTAACTTCCTTCTGCGATCAACTAATGTTAACAGCACGCAGTCATCATCGTTGGTTTGTAACGCAAACTATGGGGCGTGAATGCGGTCAATTGGCTCTTAATGCAGGTATTGCAATCGGCGCAACTGCCATACTTATTCCAGAAATTAAATTTGACGTTGATGCTCTTATCAGACATATAAAATCTGCACCAACGGATTATGGAATTATATTAGTATCAGAAGGAATTTCTTTACGTGGCCACTCTGGACGTCCTGCAGATATGATTTCACGGAAATTAACAGCGGCCGGCATTGTTAACAGAACAGCCTATCCAGAACATACTCAAAGGGTTGGTGATACAACTGCTGCCGACAGAATTCTTGCCGCACGTATGGCTGATTGCGCGCTACACGCAATTGAAAACAATGAAACATATGTTATGACAGCTATAAAAGACTGCACCTGCAAAACGGTTAGTTTGCAAGACTTTTTTGAGTCTGGTTCTATTACAGCGGACCCTCATATTCCTGACGTAAAAACATCTGACGCATATGTTTCACCGGATGACCCTTTACTAGACATTGCTACAGATTTGGGAATTTACATAGGTGAAAGTAAATAAAAAATCCCGCTAATGCGGGATTTTTTATTTTAACTTTCCGCAGCAATGCTTATATTTCAACCCAGAACCACACGGGCAGGGGGCATTTCTACGTGCTTCACCGGCAGCATTTAAAGCCGCATCATGTTGCGCGCGCTCTTTTTCTGTCGCTGCTACATCTTCACGAGTTAATTCCATCCGACAAATGTATGAAACAGACATTATTTTAAAGTTATTAATAGTGTTTTTAAATAAGTCTAACGCTTCACGTTTATATTCATACAAAGGATTTTTCTGAGCATACCCACGCAAACCAATTGCAGTCTGCAGATAATCCATTTGCTGCAAATGGCGTTTCCATACAGAATCCAAAGCCCCCAACATCATTTGACGAGACGCTATCTGCATCATTTCTGGACCATATTTATCTGTCTGTTGCTGATAACGCCGCATTGCCAAATTATAAAGTATTTCATATGCACGGCGCTCTGAAACAGTTTCATCTGTCTTCCATTTTTCAATGTCTGTTATATCAAGCGCAAAGGCACGTAACATCGCATCGTGAATACCCTTTATATTCCAATCTGCCTGATGAGATTTTTCTGGGATGTTATTTTCACAAATTAACTCTATTACATCACCTATCATTTCTGTTGCCAATGGTCTTAGGTCTTCAGAAACCATCAGATCATCTCTTTGTTTATAAACAACACCACGTTGCTCATTCATGACGTCATCGTACTTTAACAACTCTTTACGCGCCTCAAAATATCTGGCTTCTACACGTTTCTGTGCCTTTTCCAAAGCTTTCGTTATCCATGGATGAGTAATTGCTTCGCCGGGTTTCAAGCCCAAGGTTGTTAACATACCTTGTAAACGCGCTGCACCAAATATACGCATTAAATCATCGTCCAATGCCAGAAAGAATTTAGAATCACCCGGATCACCCTGACGTCCGCTACGCCCACGCAACTGATTATCAATACGACGGGATTCATGACGTTCTGTACCGATTACATATAACCCACCGGCTTCTAAAACTTGTTTTTTATTATTTTCAATTCTTGTGTATATTTCTTGTTTTTTAGATTCAAAATCTGGTGCTTCTGGGTCTAACTCTGCAATCAATTCTTCTGCATTACCACCCAACTTAATATCAGTTCCACGCCCCGCCATATTTGTTGCAATGGTTACAGCGCCTGGCGCACCGGCCTGAGCAACGATTTTTGCCTCTGACTCGTGATGTTTTGCATTCAAAACGGCCGGATTAATCCCTAGTTTTTTTCGAACAATTGCAGCCAATTCCTCAGATTTCTCAATAGATACAGTTCCAACCAAAACGGGTTGCTTACGAGACATACAATCTTCAATTTGTTTTATTATCGCATCGTATTTTTCTTCTTTATTACGATATATTTCATCGTGATGATCGACACGCGCCACAGGACGATTAGTAGGTATAGATACAACGCGCAACTTATAAATTTCTTCAAATTCTGCTGCTTCTGTCATCGCTGTACCTGTCATACCTGACAAAGTCGGATATAGACGGAACAAGTTCTGATATGAAATGCTTGAAACCGTCTGATTCTCTGGTTGAACTTTAACGTGTTCTTTCGCTTCGATTGCTTGATGTAACCCTTTTCCAAAACGTCGCCCTGTCATAACGCGCCCAGTAAATTCATCAACAATTAGAATTTCACCATCACGTACAACATAATTAACGTTTTTCTGATATAAATGATGAGCAAGTAATGATTGCTGAATATGCATTACCAAAGCGGCATTTTCAGAGGCGTATAAATTATCACCTATTAATAAACCAGCATCTTTTAACATGCGGGTAGCATTATCAACGCCAGCTTCAGTCAATGTAACGTGGCGATCTTTTTCGTCTTTTTTATAATCATCCGGCCCAAGCTTTGCAACAACTGCATCAACCTTTTCATATAATTCACTAGTATCTTCTGCAGGCCCAGAGATAATCAAAGGTGTACGAGCCTCATCGATAAGGATGCTGTCCACTTCATCGACTATGGCAAAGAATAACGGACGCAACACCTGTTGAGCTTTAGAGAATTTCATGTTATCTCGAAGGTAATCAAAACCAAGTTCTGAATTAGTAACATATGTTATATCACACGCATAGGCATTCCGACGCTCGTCGTCCGTCATATCATGCTGAATTACTCCGACAGTCATCCCCAAGAATTTATAAACCTGTCCCATCCATTCAGCGTCACGAGAAGCCAAATAATCATTAACTGTAATCAAATGTGCGCCTTTACCATGTAGGGCCTTTAAGTACAGAGCCAAAGTTGCCACCAATGTTTTACCTTCACCGGTTTTCATTTCGGCAATTTGACCATTATTCAAAACCATTCCACCAATCAATTGAACATTAAAATGCCGCAAACCAATAGATCTAATACCGGCCTCTCGAACGATTGCGAAAGCATCTGGTAGTATATTTTTTTCTTTTTCTCCGTCTGCTAAACGTTTGCGCAAAATGTCGGTTTGAGCGCGCAATTCTTCATCAGACATTGCATGATATTTAGGTTCCAAATCATTGATTAAAGAAACGACTTTGTCATAAGATTTAACCAGTCTGTCATTTGCAGATCCAACCAATTTTTTTATTACATTTTTTAACATACTAAAATCCTTGTCTTTTCCCTGAAAGATATAGCAATTTTGAGCCTTGCGGTCAAGGTACTTTATGATATAATGCAAACGAAAGAACAAACAAGTCATAAATTGTAAAAAAAAATTCAAAAAAAGGGGAAAAAATGCGAGAACCAACTAATATACGCCGCCTAAATCCGGCAAACATAACAAGTGAAGTATTTATAGTGGCCCCGATGCAAATAGAATACATAGCTCAAATATTTGCTGATAGTGTGGCAGATGCATTAAATCTACGTACATTTTCACAAAAGATACGCCAAATAGCAGAACAATCTTTACGAACTGCGCTGTCGGCCGCTAAACATCAAGGCGAGAAGAAATAAATTTACAAAAAACGCGCGTTTTTGGCGCGTTTTTTATGTTCAAATTACAGTTCTTCTTGTCCTTTGGTTCTGCTATCATCATATACATTATAAGTTGACGGACCAGATTTAATCTTTAACGGACTATCACCATTAGTAGTACTCATGTTTCCATAGAACGTCTTGCCACTGATGCTGACGTTCAAAGACGGTGTAGTCTTTTTTTCGCTACGCAGATATATCTTTTCTCCGTTCACGTTAAGTACACGCCCGCAGTCACCAGCTTCGTCAGCACCCTTGCCAGAACCAATAGTTGTCAGTCCGTCATCACATTCGTTACGGATACCGACGCTACCTTGCGAAATGACAGATTCTGCAGCCCAATATCCTGCACCAACTGGTGAACAAGACGTATTATTTGCAGCGGATATGTATGCCCCACCGTCACAAGTAATCTTACAATCTGTGACTTCATCGTGATTTGTTGCAGCCGTACCGCTTATCGTATAGTTAGTTAAACAACTATTTACACTACTTATGCTGCCCTGAGAAACGCTGTGATCACCAACATACCAATTACCAGACGGTGTCGTACAACTTGTGGCATTTGCTGACACGATTCTTGTTCCTGCGTCACAACTTATCTTACAATCCGTAGCCGCATCATGATCTGTCTTCGTAGTTGTACTTGGCGTAGAGTAGTTCGTCAGACAGGCTTTTACGTTTGTTCCAGATGTAGACCCAGCGGCCACTGTATGAGCAGATGTATACCAGCTGGAAGCAGGTGTTGTGCATGCCGCATCTATTGTTGCGACTTGGGTACCAGCTGCGCAACTTATCTTACAATCTGACTTTGCGTCATGATCTGCCGCGGTGGTACCGCTGATTGTATAGCTTGCGGGACAACTGCTGCACGAGCTTGCACCACTAGACGCGGCATAGGTATTACCAGAGCAAACAGAGCAACTGGTCGCTGTACTACCATTTGTACCTTGGTATGTTCCTGCAGAACACTGAACGCAAGTCTGACCGTTTACATATGCTCCTGCTTTCGCTTGGAATGCCGTACTTATCGTTGCTGTACCCCAAGTACTCGCACTAGCTGCAACCTGCTTTAACTGACCAGCACTACAATAACTGCTTACTGACGTCGCTGCCTTTGTCTGATAACAACTACTATAACTCGTCCATCCAGTACCAGTCCCACGTGTCCAACCACTTGTCTCCGCAGGACATGATGTACATGACGCCGCACCAGCAGATGAGTATGTCCAGTTCGCACATGTACTACAACTCGTCGCTGCACCACCAGAACTATATTTACCCGCCTCACACTGTGTACAAGTCGCACTGGCTGTGCCATTGTTGCTTACTATAGAACCTGCTTTGGCCGTCACAGAATACGTGCTGGCATTCCACGCACTCCCTGTATATGATACTGTGTTACTTGTCTTGGTCGCACAATACGTCGGTACAGAAGGAGCAGGGGCTGTATACCGACATGTTGTAGCCGCATTATACGGCGATACAGAACTATACGTGCCACCAGTCACAGATACCCCACTCAATGAACTACAAGCAATTCTTGAACTGGTCTTATCTTGATCAACCGTTACAGACGAAGTTGTATAATAGCCACTGCCAACGCTTACACAACCACCACCTGCTGTTGAAACATATTCACCAGCATCACAAGTTACCTTACATGATGATACACCAGCATGACTAGACGCAGATGTACCACTATTACCATATCCATCAGTTGTATCACATGCTGTACAGCTAGCAGCACCTGCATTTGAATACTGATTATTTCCGCAAACAGAGCAACTATATGAAGTTCCATAATATGCGTTATGTGCAGCTTTATATGTACCGGCATCACAGGTGTCTAACGTCGTGCCACTAGTCCCAACTCGTACACTTCCTCCTGCAACTGGTAAATAACAACTCGTGTTCGAACTTTGACCAGTACTTGTGTTCGTATATCCAGTACCTAACGTAGAACATGCCGTTCTGCCCCCAGTCGTCGTCCCAGTGCCATAATAGATGTTCGACCCACCAGGACACCAACCACCCGCAGCACATGTAACTTCTCCTGCCTTCGCAGTCGATACATAATTACCAGGTGTCGTCGTTAAATAACAACTGTTTACACTCGTCGTACCGGCCGCACTCTTCGTATAATCACCGTTCGTACCACTGCTGCATGTCGGACACGCATTACCATTCTTATAATAATTTGCCTGACACGTAGATACCGTACATAGGTTGCTTACCGTATTTGCACTCCAACTCGGCGTCGCCCACGAAGCTAATCCACTGATAGTAGTACATGACGTACAACTTGATGCCGCCGTCGTCCCAGTGCTGGCAGTCGTCTTACCAGCACCGCAGACCGTACATGCACTCGCAGTACCTGTACTATACGATCCTATCGCACACTTGGTCGCCGCCGCTGTACCTCCAATACAATAACTACCCGCAGGACACGCACTGCACGATGGGCCATTTACGTAATATTTAGAGTTCGCACTTAACGCTGTATTTACAGTGGACGCTCCCCACGCAGTAGAACTGGTCGCAGTCTGCTTTAAGTTACCAGATGCGCAGTTCGTCGGTGTGCCACTTACCTGTACGCAACTTGTATAACTCGTCCATCCAGTACCAGTGCTATCCTTCTTACTCCAACCACTTGTCAAAGCAGGGCATGATGTACATGACGCCGCACCAGCAGATGAGTATGTCCAGTTCGCACATGTACTACAACTTGATGTACTTCCATAGTTCACTGTATGTGCCGCTTTATATGTACCAGCAGAACATGTACTTAAAGTCGCACTGTTTGCTGTACCTACGTATTTACCACCAGCAACACTTATCTGACATCCGCTTGCCGCACTTGCAGCTGCGCCATCATCATATCCACTAGGACAGGCGGTCCTGGTACTCGTGCTGCCATAGTTTACTGTATGTGCCGCTCTATAATACCCAGTGCCAACACTCGTACACGCTGCATTCGCCGTCGCTACATATGTCCCACCACTACAACTTATCTGACAACTGCTTGCCGCAGTCTTACCAGCCGTTGTGTTCGCTGTATAACTACCCGGACATGAATTTTGCACACCACCACTACAATATGTTGCACCTGTACACTGACTTTGACCAGTACAGTTATTGCTGCTACTGTTACAGCCGGTCGTGTAATAACCACTGCTTACCGTACTGCATGCACTTGCACCCGCAGCACTATACTTAGTTCGTCCAGTACATGCACTACAACTTGATGTACTGCCATAATTTACTGTATGCGCAGCTTTATATGTACCAGCCGCACATGTAGATAAAGTCGCACTGTTTGCTGTACCTACGTATTTACCACCAGCAACACTTATTTGACACGCACTTGCCGCAGTCTTACCAGCCGTTGTGTTCGCTGTATATCCACTTGGACAACTATATTGAACACCACTGCTACAATACGTAGCACCAGTACACTGACTTTGACCAGTTCGAGTTGTTGATGTACCGCCAGTTGAATAATATCCGCTGCTTACCGTGTTCCTTACACCACCACTACAATAATAATTATTACCACCACACTGACTTTGACCAGTTCGAGTTGTTGATGTACCGCCAGTTGAATAATATCCGCTGCTTACCGTGTTCCTACCCTGAACACTTGAAGAAATATTAAAAGTACCACCAGGACAATAATAATTATTACCACCACAAGCAGAACAAGAAGTAGCATTTGCAGGTAAGTAATATCCTGCAGAACAAGTTACAGTGTTTAATTTTGGACAGGCTGTACCACCAGAACAAGTATAGTTAGACCCCATTACAGAACACGGACGACATGCATTTCCAAGCTGCGCCGTAGTATTGCAGGTACTAGAAGAAGAATTTGCCGTCATATAATAGCCAGGATTACAACTGGTATACTTCTTATAAGAATCACACATATATCCAGCCGCTAAGGCGTTACCAACAAACATTAACACGAATAAACACGCTAAATAACGTAATATTTTAGACATAGAAACTTCCTACTTCTACTAAATCTTTTTCTCTTTTATGTATCATTTTACGAAAAAAGACGTATATCTTGCAAGTAAAAAATCCAATTAAAATTTTATTTAGATTGAAAAGTATAAAAATAATGATAATCTTAGTCAAAGCAGATGAATAGAGCATAGCTGACACTATTTTATACGTGTCAGAGGAAAGTCCGGACTGCATGGGACAGCATATCGGCTAATGACCGAGCGGAGCGATCCGACGATTAGAGCAACAGTGACGAATCGATTGAAACATATCGGGTGAAACGGGCAATCTCTATGCGCAGCAACCTCAAATAGGTCCCCAACGCATGTCCCAGGCATGGGGACGGGTAGAGGGCTTGACGTCTTATGGTAACATAGGATGCAGATTAATTATGCTCGCCACCCTAGATTGGTTACATAAACTGAACTAAGGCGGCACAGAATCCGGCTTATAGTTTATCTGCATAAAAAAACGCCCCAAAGGGCGTTTTTTTTACATTTATTTCTTTTCTGAAAAGTCCGCATCTCGGGCGCCATCTTCACCAGGTTTATTTTCACCCGTATTTTCAGATGAAGCATTTGCCGCTTCCTGAGAAGCTTTATAAACCGCTTCGCCTAACTTCATGGACTTTTCCGTCAAAGCCTCTGTCTTAGCTTTTAGGGTTTCTGCAGTAGCATCAGATTTTGCCAATTCGTCAGCTAATTCTTTCTTTGCCGTTTCAATGGCGTCTTTTTCGTCCGCACTGATTTTATCACCGTGCTCTTTCAAGGCTTTTTCTACTGTAAAGATGGCCGTTTCTGCGTTATTCTTAGCTTCTGCCAATTCACGCTTTTTCTTATCGGCATCTGCATTGGCCGCAGCCTCATCAACCATACGTTTAATTTCTTCTTCTGACAAACCACCGTCAGATTTAATTGAAATCGCTTGCTCTTTACCAGTACCTTTATCTTTTGCAGAAACATGCACGATACCATTAGCGTCAATATCAAAAGAAACCTCTATTTGTGGCATACCACGTGGGGCAGGTGCAATCCCTTCTAAGTTAAACTGACCCAACAATTTATTATCTGCTGCCATATCACGTTCACCTTGGAATACACGAATTGTAACCGCAGATTGATTGTCCTCAGCTGTACTAAACACCTGAGATTTCTTAGTAGGGATCGTTGTATTACGGTCGATTAAGCGAGTAAATACACCACCTAAGGTTTCAATACCTAAAGACAGCGGAGTAACATCCAGTAGTAATACGTCTTTTACGTCGCCTTTCAGAACGCCACCTTGAATTGCGGCCCCAAGCGCAACAACTTCATCAGGATTTACCCCCTTGTGCGGTTCACGACCAAAAAATTCTTTTACAACTTCCTGAACCTTTGGCATACGTGTTTGACCGCCAACCAATATTACTTCATTTATCTGACTTTTATCCAAACCTGCGTCTTTTAACGCTTTACGACATGGTTCAATTGTCTTCTGAATTAAATCATCTACCAAAGATTCTAATTTAGCTCTTGTCAAACTTGTATTAAAATGCTTTGGTCCAGTTGCATCTGCTGTCAAGAACGGCAAATTAATATCTGTTGATGTTTTTGAAGACAATTCTATTTTAGCTTTTTCTGCCGCTTCCTTCAAACGTTGTAAAGCTAATTTATCACTTGATAAATCTATACCGGTCTGTCCCTTGAATTCATCAATCAAATATTTTAATATACGAGCATCAAAGTCTGAACCGCCCAATGCAGTATCACCATTAGTTGACTTTACTTCAAACACACCGTCAACGATTTCCAAAATAGAAATATCAAATGTACCACCACCTAAGTCATAAACTGCAATTGTACCGTTTTTATTTTTATCTAATCCATATGCCAACGCAGCTGCAGTAGGTTCGTTTACAATACGTAAAACATTTAAACCTGCAATACGTCCGGCATCCTTGGTTGCCTGACGCTGTGAGTCATTAAAATATGCGGGAACCGTAATAACGGCGTCACTTATTGTTTCACCCAAATACGCTTCTGCATCTTTCTTCAATTTTGCTAATATCATAGCAGAAATCTGAGACGGAGCATATTTTTTACCGTCGATCTCAACCCAAGCATCACCATTATCACCAGCAACAATTTTATATGGCACTCGGGCAGCAATATCTTTAACCGCTGGGCTGTCAAACCGCAATCCCATCAAACGTTTAATTTCATAAATTGTATTTTCTGGGTTTGTGACAGCCTGATTTTTAGCAGTAATCCCGACCAGCTGTTCACCACCAGAAGTCATAGCTACAACAGACGGTGTTGTGCGTTGACCCTCTGAATTTTCAATTATTTTTGGTTCACTGCCATCCATAAACGCCATGGCAGAATTAGTTGTACCTAAGTCAATACCTAATACTTTTCCCATTTTTTTCACTCCTTCAAAACTTATTTTTATTTGCTGATTTAGCATATAGTGAATAATAAATATCTTTTCAAGACCACAGGAAAAAAATAATAACAAAAAACCGTCCAAAAGGACGGTTAATAGATAAGACTTCAAAGCCAAGGAGTTATTTCTTAGCTTCAGCAGGAGCCGCTACGACCGCAGCTGGTTTTGAAGCATCGGCTTCGTCTGGCATTTTACCACCGATGATAGCAAAGGCTAACTCTGCCTGATGTAAACCTAGTTCAACACCAGACGGCAAAACCAAATCAGACCCGTGAACCGTGTCACCAATTGTCAAATTTGTTAAATCAATTGTAATTTTTTCTGGTATATTCTGAACCAAACCACGTAAAGCAACCTTACGTACAGCAAAGTTCAAAACACCACCAAGTTTCAAACCTTTTGAAGTCTCAACGTTAATAACTTCAACAGGAACGCTAACGTTAACAGGTTTGTTTACATCAATACGTTTAAAGTCCGCATGAATAACATTATCTGTTACAGGATGATATTGAACATCCATCAACATCGCATCTTCATGACCATTGGCCGTATCAATTTCAATCAATTTTGTACGCAAACTAGGCGTTTGTAACAGCATTTCAAATTCACGCCCATTTAATTCGATCGCAACAGGTGCCTTCTTTTCACCATAAATAACGGCAGGGACATTCTTGTTCTTGCGGATGCTACGTGCGGCCCCCTTGCCAGCAGCGTTGCGAATTTCTGCTTTTAATTTTATTGCCATTTCTTATTCCTTTTTATAGATATTTTTTAGTTCACGTGACCTCCAAGGGTGCCACGCGGGCCATATTATTTATCAAAATTATTGAAAAATCAAGGTTTTTATTCGCCACAACGCTGTAACAACACAAATCGGGCCCGACCATACACCTTATCTCTTAAAACAGCCCAGCCATTTGGCGTCTTTGCAGCGTTTGTTGCTTCTTGTTCCCATATCAAGAAAGAGCCTTCTTTTGCACGACGCGTTAATGCACGAACAAAGGCGACCCCAGTTTCTGCGGCATCATACGGTGCATCCACAAAAATTAAATCAGCAATGCTTCCATATTTCTTTATTGCCTGCATAGCGTCTATTTGTTCTGTTGTTGCAGAATCCCCAACGTTTAATAAGGCTAAATTCTTACGAACTGTATCAATTGATTCGGCAGAAATATCAGTAAAAATTACTTTAGCATTAATATAACGAGATAAACATTCTATTCCAAATGCTCCGCTTCCAGCGAAAGCGTCCCAAACCGCAAATCTGTCACCAGGATAAAAAAATCCGGCGGCAATCATATTAAATAATGCTTCACGAGCACGATTTTGAGTCGGTCTGGCATTCCTAGGCAAAAACAATTTACGCCCATGAAATCGTCCCGAAATAATTTGCAATTTTGAATCCATAGGTTAAAGTGTACATTATGATATTTATGAAGCAAGCCTTAATTTTAGCAAGAAAAGCAAAAGCCCACGAAGACGTACCAATTGGGGCACTTATTGTTCGCAACGGCAAGGTTATCGCAAAGGCTGAAAACCAAGTTCAACAAAAGAAAAATCCTACTTTACATGCAGAAATATTGGCTATAAATCGTGCATGTAAAAAACTGGATAAAAAATTCTTAGATGACTGCGAGATTTATGTTTCACTTGAACCATGCGCTATGTGTGCGACAGCAATTTCTTTTGCTAGACTAAAAACTGTTTATTATGCAGCATCTGATGAAAAGGGCGGGGGCATTAATAGTAACGCAAAAATATATAAAACTGACCGACATCTATGGAAACCAAAAGTTATACAGCTCACAGAGTATGCAGAAGAATCCTCAACATTATTAAAGGAATTCTTTGCAGAGCGCAGGAAAAATAAAAGCGGCAAATAATCGCCGCTATATCAATCAATCAATGCTGTACCCGTCATATCTTTTGGTTGGGATATTCCTAGCAACTTTAACATAGTTGGTGCAATATCCGCTAATCCGCCATCATGCACCCTGTATTTAGTATCTGATACAACGATAAAATTCACAGGATTCGTTGTATGTGCAGTCCACGGGATACCGTTTTCATCGTCCCACATCTTTTCTGCGTTACCATGATCCGCAGTAATTAATACAGTTCCACCCAAATTCAAAACCGCTGGTACTAAACGAGACAACTGTATATCCAAAAACTCCATAGCTTTTATTGCGGCACTTTCATTACCAGTATGTCCAACCATGTCACCATTTGCATAATTTAAGATAACGACATCAAATTTAGGCAGTTTGGGTAATAACGCATCTGTTATTTCCAACGCAGACATTTCTGGTTTTAAATCAAAAGTGGCGACATCTGGTGATGGGATTAATACCTTTTCTTCGTTATCAAAATCAATATTCCTCTCTGCATCAAAAAAATACGTTACATGATTATATTTTTCTGTTTCTGCAATTCGTAATTGAGACTTCCCATTTTTAGCCAATATATCACCCAACGTATTTACAACTTCTTCATCGGGCAACAGGGCGGGGCAAGTTTCATTTAAACCTTCACCATATTGTGAAAAACACAAGATTGCTGCGCCAGTCTTTAATATTTCACGAACGATCTGTCTGGCGCGATCACTGCGATAATTACCAAACAAAAATCCGTCTTTTTCCGTTATCGGCACATCGCCTTTTATTACCGTTGGTCGTATAAATTCATCGGTTTCACCGCGCGCATACGCATTCGCCAAAGCATCGTCTATTGTTGATGCCTTATATTCAGACTCTGCAAACGCAAGTGCTTTAAAAGCTAATTCCGTTCTATCCATGTTTTGGTTTCTATCCATGGTATAGTACCTTCCTGATAAGGTGCCAAAGAAAGCCTGACCACTTGATAAATAATCTGCCAATTGTTCTTTTATTAAATCCACGTACGTCTGCGCCGATTTTGGTGGTGTATCACGTCCATCAGCAATAAAATGAATACATACCCTTAACCCAGCCTCTAAGATATATTTCGTAATCGTCATCATATCATTAATATCAGCATGAACACGTCCGTCTGACATTAAACCTGCCAAATGTACAATCCCCCCAGAAGTTTTAACAGTTTTAATAAAACTCTGTAACGGTATATTTGTATCCCATTTTTCCAGTTGGAAACGACGTAAGAATTGGTTTACAACGCGCCCAGAGCCAATTGTAATATGCCCGACTTCTGAATTACCCATCGTATTATCTGGTAACCCAACAGCAGCACCACTGGCGTCCAATTGACAATGTGGATACGTTTCTAATAATTTCTTAAAAAATGGCATTTTCGCCATCTCTACGGCATTATGTTCAGAACTTTCACGAATTCCGACACCATCCATAATACATAAAACAAGTGGTTTAATCATATCTTTTTCCCCTAAATTATTTTCACGCCCAAATGTATCATAACCGTTTTTTGATTGCAAAAGAAAAAGAAAAATTGTATAAATCAAATATAGGAAGTATTTCATAATAACAGAGAGACAAAAATAAAATGAGTGGAAAGCCATTTCATCCGACTGCTGTTGACGAACACATTGGTCAACGCGTACAATTACGGCGCGTCATGATGGGCTTGTCCCAAAAAGATTTGGCCCAGATTTGCGGTGTAACCTTTCAGCAGATACAAAAATATGAAAGTGCAGGGAATAGAATATCTGCCTCTCGTCTTTTTGAATTGAGCACAGCCTTAGAAACCCCGATATCTTTCTTTTTCAGCGGATTACCTGGGTACATGCCAGAACCAACACGCAGCGGTCGTGTGCAACGTGTATCTGAACAGAAGTCGAACGATCCGCTATCTAAAAACGAGTCATTACAATTAATAAATTTATATTGGAAGTTACCAAACGATGAACAACGAAAGACTATCATGCAGATGTTAAAAGCCTTGAATGGCATGGAATAAAAAATCCGCATATTGCGGATTTTTTATTAATTAGTCAAAGTAAGTTGATTTTTATTTATAATTGGTAACAATGAATCGGCCTTTTTTAGAATAAGAGAACGAGACTATTCTGTATCGGATTCTGGCACAACGCCTTTAACACAATTAACATATTCTGTCGGGTCGACAATAGTCCAACACTGTTCTTCTAACTCTGTTGTGTTTTTTGTTTTTCCTTTACCGTAAAGCATATCAGATTTAGAATACGCAGTCGCAATTTTACAAGAACTAGATTCCTGATCAAAATATTCTCCGGTTTGACATTCTACACAAACTCCATTGGCAGAATTAGCACCACCTTTAACTCCTGTGCTACATTCTATGCACCTTGTATCCCCAACGGAAGGGAATGCTGTACCTGGCTCAGAACAAAAATATTTAACACATCCAGCATCATTTTTTTCTAATCTATGAATAGAGCTGTCATACTGTTCTCTAGGAAAATTTGCACAAAACTTCATATTTTGGGTGGAACACAAATCCTCGTTTATGGGCTTACAATCTGACCCATCTGTATTTGACTCATATCCGGGCGCACATAATACTTTTTGAACGCCAGTAGCCCTATAAACAGAAGATATATAAGAGTCAACACCTCTCCAATTATCTCTGCCACAACATACTCGAACAGGTGCAGCTATAACACCATGTTCCAAAAATTTTATAACTCCCAACACAACATCACATTCAGGATCTTTTCCCCACGCATTAAAACCTGTAACATCTGCTTCTCGTTGATTTGAGTCTTTCCCAGACGTTTTTAAAGAAATCCCTGAAAACTTTCCGCCTGTTTCTGTAGTATATTTTGTATTATCACACATTACAGGCGAAGACGTATTTGGCATACAATTTGTTCCACTATGTCCATCTTCACACAACCATTCACATTTACCATAACTAAAACCATTTGGCCAATAATACATTGTCCAAGTTTTCTTTTCTCCTCTTTCATTAGCGCATTGAAGTTGGTAAGGACAAAAATATCCGCCATGCTCTACTATTTTTATACCAATAACACCAACCAAAGCCCATTCATCATCATAGGTTCCGTGCGGCCCACCTTTATTAAGTCCACCAGCAATAACAAAATCCCCAGCTGCCTCTCCACCTGTGTCTGTACTGCCATCATACCCCCATGCACTCCACATACCAGGAGCGGTCCCGATAGCATAGGCAGGAACCAATGGCAAAAACAATATTATTAAAAATATCAAAAACTTCCTTTTCATTTATCTCTCATTATTACTCTGGTACAACATAGCAAACACCATTTTCGTAATATCCATTGCTTATCAAAGCACAATTATTTTTATACCAATTTTCTGTAAAAGTACACTCATCTTTTGCTAGGTCATATGTGGCAACAGTTTCTTTGTCTACATCATTAAAGTTCAAACACGTTACCATTGTTGTGTTTTCAACGCAACGCCCCCAAGATGTATTATTCATATCACCACCATATAAATTGTTGTAAAATGTCTGCAATAACTTACCTTCTGTATTAGTTGAATCTAACCAGTAGCCATCCAGTGCCTCACACGTATCCATCATCATATAATCCATTTGTTCTGTTACATCAGAAAGCGCACGGTTAATTTGATTCGTAACTTCTGTTAAAAATCCTGCTCCAGAACTTGTAGGATCTGAACAATTCTGTTCCGCAAAAGCCATAACATCTTCTTTTAATTCTTCTGGTGACATATTACGGCAATTCCACGGATATCCCATTGTTCCAGATGTTGGAGTACATAAATCTTTTATGTGGTTATTTATAGCTGTTTCACACCCTTCTGTTACACGAACTGTATCAACACGATCAACAAATGCCAACAATGCTGTTAAACCGCAGCGCTCGCTTGCCGCCGCACCAGTTAAACTGCCACTTGCGTTAGTTGTAACTAACTGACCATCATCATTAAATTTACAATTTTCTGTATCTCCATACAAAGCCGCACACGTAATAACTTTGTCCTCACACATAGCGCGAGCTGCATATGCGCTTATTGCACCAGTATATTGTGAAGTTGTATTATCAAAATCTTGTAAAGCCCCCGTCTGAGTATCATAGCATTCTGCCATCGTGCTGACACAAGACATTTTTACTTCCTCTATCTTTTCATCTTGAGCCTGTGCAATCTCAATCAATGCTTGACGTTTAAACTCTTCCCAGACTATATCAGATATATCGCGGCAAGAATCCAATGCAGTTTCCGCAAACATACGCCGACTATCCAAAAATGCGTTAAATTCTGCGTTAACCCCCAACACGTCATTGGCAGCACTTGCATTTACACCAGGTAACTTTATCAACTCAGACAACTGGAATAGGCGAGGTGAATATCTTATTTCACCGGTACTTTGATTTACATAGGCCCCGGTATAATCCAAACAACGTTTATAATTCGCACCACATGCAGAATCTGTTTGTATTGCCGCCCGAACATTGGCAATACATTCATTTACATCTGCAGAGTTATGAGACTGATATTCCTCTAATCTAGCCTCACGTAAATATTTTTCTGCTGTACGCACTGTTTGTTCCAAACTTTCTTTTTGGGAATTGATGTTTTTTTCGTATATATTGCAATCCTGCGTAATCATTATGCTATATGCACTGCGAGCCATAGTTAGGACAGCATTATTCTCACAGGAATCGCCGATTATTTCTAAACACTGCTTACTTGCCTGAGTATATAAATCTTCACCAGTAAGTGATGACAAATCCACCCCAGTAGAAGTATCAAATATAGAAGAAGATCCAGTATCCCCCCAAATATTACTTAAATCCGAGGTGAAATCTACAGTCAACAAACCAAGAGAGTTATTATCTAGTTGGTTATTTGATGATGTTGATTTTTTACCAGAAAGCAATTCGCTAATTTCAGCTAACATGCTGGCTGCAGCACTGGTATCTTTTTTGATGGCTAATTCACCTTCAGTTGCGCTATACATTGCCGCAACTTCTTCTGCAGATAACCCAACTGCATTAAGGTTATTATCCTCAAATTGCGCCAGCAAATTCAACGCCTCATCAATAGCACTTTCGGTATTACGAAACTCATCATAACGCGCACTACAAACGCATCTACGATAAGTATCATTCGCATTGGCACAAAACTGATCCATGCACGTTGCAAACGCCTCACGACATTTTGCATACCCACCGCCAATAGCAGATATATCGGAAAACACAGCTGTTGCACGTGCAGCAGAAGAACGTGACGAACCAACAACAGTATTTGATGACGCAACCCTTGCTGTACTGGATGGGTTATGCGTCACACTACGAACCACACTGGAAGATGCGGCACGAGAAGTACTTCCACTTCGTGCCGCCGCCGAACCAGAATTAACTGTTTGTAACACAGTACCACTGCGTCCTGTAACAGCACCCGTAGAATTTGATTGCAAGACCGCGCTGCGAGAAGTCGTAACAGTCGGGCGAGATGTAGCACTACGAGATACCGTTGTTGCTGCGCTAGATCTAGTTGACACATTGTTTTCCACGTCACTTGTTCGAGCCACTCGACTATTTAAACTGCGCGCCGAAGAATTTGTACTGGTTGTGAGAGTATCGATTTCGCCAACCGCACCACGTGGATTTGGGGCCTGTGCAGCAAAAGTCGTTCCCGATACAAAGGACGACATGAGTATCACCCAGACAAATGAATATCTGCAAAAATCAGTTAATTTACGGATCAACTTTTTCTTCTCTCTTTTTGCATTTTATCATTTCTTTATGATCAGAATCAACACACATTTTTATTCAATGCAACAATTTACCGCATTTTTTACCCATTCACCTAAACGACGAACAGCAGATTTAGATTCAGTAATATTTGGTTCTGATAATTTTTCTACTTTTCCGGAGTTTATCTTACAAGATTCCATGGCGTGATCATAAACTTCTGGTGCAATTTTCTTTACTCCAGTCAGATCGATTAAATCCATATTTATACCCCAGAACAAGGAATATAACTCATATGATTTATTAAACAAATCGTATGCATCACGAGAATTCCCAGCGCCTAATGCTTTAGTTCCAACTTCCATAAGGCGCATAGAAGCCGCCAATAAATGTTTTGAAATACACCATACTTCACCATTTTCAGACGTAGATTTTTTTACAATTCTTGACATTAACTCCTTTCGCATATTACGAACGGTATTTATTAGATCATAGAAACCAGTTTTTTGTGTTTTTGCACCACTGAAAAAGAAGTGTTCTTCAAGCGACACAAGATTCATCAACGCAATTGATAAATCCTGATCAGACGACAAATCTAACGGATTTACTTTTTTAGACGCATCAACTTTTGCAATCATTTCTTCTAGCGTCATTTTTTTTTGCGTTTTTACACTTTTTTTCTCGGCTTTTTTAACGTCGTTTTTCTTCATAGATTTTGTTTTCATATTATACCTTCCTTTCTATAAAACAGAATTAACACTTCGTTATAAACCAGAATATAATTGTTGCGACTATCAAAAATGACAAAGGAACAACGACTTTCTGGAAAGCAAACTTTGCGTGGCCACCATTATCACGCTTTATTTTAACATACCACCGGGCACCCAGATAAAACGCAATTGTTCCAACAATAATACCCAACAGGAATTTATCTATTCCGCATAAGTTTGAGGCCCCAAATTGAACGCCCGGCAGAGCATATACCAATGCAAGTAACCCGTAGTAAAAAACAAAAGGAACTACAATTTGCCAAAAAGCACTTTTTACACCACGTTTTTTTAGCCACCCAGCAGTCCAGAAGAATAAGGACAAACTTAAACCACCTGCCCATATACCTGTTATTACGTCATCCACCCCCAACAGGCGCATTCCTTCTAGTCCGGCGCCAACGGCAACAGTACAAACAGGGCAAACTGCCTGTGCGACCGGCAAAAACATAACCGTTGCCAATACGGCCAAAAACATCGTTGATAATACTTTTTTCATTCTTTCTTTCCTCTTTTTCTATATTTCTTAACTATCGTACAAAAAATCCCACAAACTGGTCAATATGATTTTATCACACCACGCATATGCGCACTACGTGCTCTGGAATTATTTTCTAGTTCTGTTTCAGATGGGGTAACAGTTTTCATTAATACGAATCGTGGTGCTAAAACAGATGGCAAGCGAGGATCACCAACCGGCGTTGTCCAATTTCGAAAAATATTTTTTACAATTCTGTCCTCGATTGAATGAAAAGTTACACAAATACATTTTCCACCAATTTTTAACTTTTCTGGGACTACTGCCAATGCTTTAGTTAGCTCTCCCATTTCATCGTTAACCGCAATGCGTAAAGCCTGAAACACAGGTGCTATATCACGCGGATTTCGAATTAATTTTTTTAACTCAAAAGTTGTCTTTGGTTCTGTATCTTTCATCGCTCGAGCCAAAATAGAAGCTTTTTTTATATCTCCATATTCTCGCAAAATTTGTGCTAAATCATCTATTGAAGAATCTTTAATTAAATCTGCTGCAGATTTACCAGATGCAGCCATACGCATATCCAAAGGTCCGTCTCCTCGAAAAGAAAACCCCCGTTCAGGATTATCTATTTGCATAGAAGAAATACCAAGATCAAAAACTATAGCATCATAAACATCTGGTAAATCATGAATAAAGGAAAAAGGCTGCTGTATAAATCTAAATTTATCTTTAAACTCATCCCGTATTTTTTTTACATCATCAACAACATTAGGATCCCTATCAAACGCGATAACCGTTGCCCCAGCGTTTAGTAGCGCCCTAGAATATCCACCCGCCCCAAACGTTGCATCAATAACAGTTTTACCATTGACGTCACCCAACGCCTGTATTACTGCTTCTAATAATACGGGTACATGTTTCATTTATTCTATTTCAACCCTTATACCTAAATTCACCAAATCATTTGCGGTTGTGGCACCAAGTTCAACCCCCGCGGGCAACGCAATAGAGGCAACTTTATCGCCTGCATGAAGATTTAAAATTACTTTCGTTTTTCCTTTTTTTAGCGCTGTTAAGGCTTTTTTCACATCTGATAAAATATCCCCATTGTATATTTCTAGTATCATCTTTTTTGCTATTTTAGCCACCCACTGCGTTAGGGGTACAATAGAATCAACAAATACAGAAACCCGATCATCACGACAAGACGTTTTTCCAGAAATTAAAACTAACGTCTCATTAGATAAAACTTGCGCGAAATCCGCAGACGATTGACCAAACGCCACGGCATCTATATTCCCGAAACTATCCGAAGCGTTTATTGTTATCATTTCTTTTCCGGCCTTTGTGCGACGCCGCGAAAAAGCACTAACCGTCGAGGCAATTTGTACCTGTTTTCGATCACCCATCGAAGCCAACGTGGCACTAGTTGCCAATTTAGCTCCGGTAATTAAATGCTTATATTGATCCAGCGGATGAGCAGAAATATAGAAACCCAATGCCGATAATTCATTTTCTAATCTTTGCGCAAATGTCCACGCTGGTGTATCTGGCAAATTCTTTTTTAGTCGATCTTCTGTAACATCGTCTTCTATTGTATTAGCAAAAAGAGACAATGAGTTCGCACCATCACGTGATTTAGACGCATAAGATAAAATTGCATCCGCATTCATAAATATTGCTGCGCGATTAGGTTCCAAAGAATCTAAAACACCAACTTTTGCAAAAGCCTCTAATATTCTTTTATTTATTATCGGAGCGCACCTTTTTGCAAAGTCCGTCAGATTCTTAAATTTACCATTAGCATTTCTTTCTGCAACAATAGCATCTGTTGCAACAGTTCCCACACCTTTAATCGCTGCCAAAGCATATATTATTTTACCGTTTCTTACCGTGAACAAAGATTCACTTTCATTTATATCTGGGGCAACAATTTGAATTCCAAAATTAGACTTTGCATCATCCACAAACAATGCCAACTGATCTGTATCATTTAAATTGCTAGACATTGATGCCGCCAAAAATTCTG
>CALXQT010000012.1 GCA_944390835.1 uncultured Alphaproteobacteria bacterium
GTCAAAATATGGAAAGTTCAAATAAAAAAACTTATGCTCAGCAGTTAATTTTAGCCAAGATTGCGGAGAAGGAAAAACAAGCAGAAGAAAATCAAAAATGGGATGAGTATGAAGAGAGTTATGGTTTTGATTACCACGATTCTCATTCTGATTATTATGATTCTGCTGAAGGAGAGCAGGAACTTATGGAAAAAATAATACAACAAAACGTATCAACGAATAATGCTATAAATAAAAATAATAAAACCAAAAAGATGATTCAAAAAATGATGAACTATGTAAAAATAAAGACGAAATAATTACAGGCCCGCTTATTGCGGGATATTTTTTTTTATGCTATAATTTCTATTATGAATCAAGATAACCTAATTCAATCTTTACTGGATAAAATGCACGCTATGTTTGATAAGGCAATTGGCCCCAACAATCGTAGCGAATATATGCGGCAACATAATGTTAGTGGCATAGATTGGCATTTTTCTTTATCTGCTGATGATATCATAGAACAAAGAGTCCCGCGTGCTGTTGCTGGATGCACAGGAATATCAAAAGTTTTTTCTAAACTTGCAACTGAGGCGGGTTTAAAACATGTCGTTTTAACGACTGCACGTGAAGAAAACTTAAAGGGTGCAGAGCAAGACCGCACAATCGGTAAAAAAGAACGCATCATAAGTGGGCATCAAATTATCGCAATATATGATGAAAACGGTAAATTGCGTGCATTTGACCCAGGACGTAAAGAATTAAGTTATATTGAATCAGAAATTCAAGTTGGTAATATTATTAACTTTCACTTTGGTGGGGAAGTTGTGCCACATTGTATAACCGCTATTTTGACACCGCAAGAATTTGCAGAAGTGGATACCTATAAGAAACTTCGTGATTTATATGTTAATGGGGGAGGCTTCATGTTAGACGAGCGTTTAAAAGTTTTAAAAAGCAGAGCCAGTAAAAACTTCGATAAGTATATGAACGCGTTGCTGGATAGTAATGATGTATATATGCTGCCTAAAGAACGGCTTTTAGACCAAGAATGGCAAGAATTAAATTCTATGTTGGCGATTCATGGGGTTAAAATGGTGCCATTTTTGCATAAAGACAACTATATGTATATGAAGTTTACCAGGGTAGATAAGAAAAGGGAGTTGGAAAACGCAACGGCAAAAATAAAGGTACAGCAATTTAATTATATACGAAACAAGTATCCAAATATTTCAGATGATGTAATAAAAATTATCATTGATAAGCAGAATACTTTAGATGTGTCGGGTATATATGATATGATACGTCACACGACAAAATATTATAAATTAGATAAGAATGAATTTGCCAAAGCCGTGGAATATGGCAGTAGAGACGCTGATGGTATAAAAGTTTTTTCATATCAAAATTGGACATTGTCCAGAAGGTATGTTGTTCGTCATAACAAGCCGGTAAATTATCACATAAGTTTGAATGTAAGCGTTGTACCAGGTTTGATACGTGCTTTGGATGAAGTGCTGAAACAAGATAAAGGCGAGACGATCGATTATTATAAATTCCCAAAAGGAACCGAGTATAATGAGGCGATTGCACGACATGACCCGGTCACAATATACTTATATTCCAGAAATCCGAAGATAGAGCAAGCGATAGTAAAGGCGGTTGCACCATACGTACGCTCTAATGAGGGTTTGTTGGGCGAACAGCTTGGTAGAGGCGTGGATATAAACAAAGAAACTACTGATGAATATGGAATGTCCGTCGGACAATTGGTTAGTAAACAAATATATGATGCATTGAAAAGAATGAAGCAGAACGATTAAATTTAGACATAAGGAGATTTTTATGGCTAACGCTGTTATTTGTCATGGGGTTAAGTTTAAAGAAGCCTTTGATAAAATGCTTGTTCCTTTTTGCGCGTCGTATTGGTATCCATGGTTGCAGCAGAAATTAATTTTAGCTGGTATTCCGACACAAGTACCGTCTTTTACTAATTCATGGTTGCCAGCAAGAAGTTATGCTGCTGATGTTGATATTCTAAAACGTCAGGAAATAAACGAAGATACTATATTAATCGGTCATTCTTGTGGTGGCGGGCTATTGGTAAAATATTTATCTGAAAATCCAGATGTAAAAATTGGACACCTGGTCTTGGTTGCACCATGGATAGATGTCTTACATCAATTTCCGCAATATTTTAATAATTTTGTACCAGATCCAAAACTAACAGAACGTTTAAAAACAATAGACTTATTTTATTCTTCTGATGATCATTATGGCAGTATGATTATTAGTGGTTGCGAGCGCTTGCAAGAAATATATCCAGATATGCGCGTTCATAAATTTACAAATAAAAGTCATTTTAGCGGTGATATGCGCGAATTCCCAGAAATATGGCAAACATGTTCTGGATTTATAAATAAAAACTAGTATCAGCAATATTGACTTATAAGATATTTATAATAAACTATCATAAAATAGCGGGGCGAGAGAGGTTAATATATTGGAGATTTTTATGGAAAAAATATTAACAGATAATAGGTTGCCAAGAAATATATCGGTAGAAAAGCATGGTGTAATAATAAATTCTAGCGGCGTTCATACTAGTGATAAAAAGGGGAATAGATATTATCGTGGTCGTCTGCAAGCAAACGTTCGTATGACAAGTTTGTATTTTTCCTTAGCACAAAAATTTTGGGCTAATCAGACATTAAATGGCCAGCCACTGAAACTTGTAGAATTACAAGTTGTTGCTGGTGCAAATAGTACCATTCCATATAATTCACCTACGCAGCGTAGAATGGTTCCGCAGATCGTTCCTAGGGATGAATCTAATCGTGTCGGATGGTATAATGTAAAATTTGATAACTGTGAAACCGGATGGATTTGTAACAATATGTATTTTAGTGCAGCCGACGCAGCGCATGGAATTGCCGTTGATACAGTTTATCAAATTTATAACGATAAAAAGGTTATCGCGTGTATTCAGTCCAGACTGAGTAATCAAAGATAATAAAATTTTATATTTCACGATGATATTAAATCGAGAATTCTTTTTACAAAATCCGATGGATGTAGCAAAAGAATTGCTTGGTACATATCTTTGTTGCCGTCTTAAAGACGGCAGTCTTTTTCGTTCGCGCATTTGTGAACTAGAGTTATACCTTGATTCAGAACGAGGTTGCCATGCTTTTGGTGGAAAGTGTACGGCACGAAATGAAGCGATGTTTTTATCAGGTGGACATACTTATGTCTATTTATGTTATGGTATGTATAATATGCTTAATATCGTTTTAGATAAAGAAGGTACAGCCGCAGCGGTTTTAATTCGTGCGCTGGAGCATAAAGGCTGTGAAGGACCTGGAAAATTGACCCGTTTTTTGGGTATAACTCGTGCGGATAATAAAATTGACTTATGTAACAGTGATAAAATGTGGATAGAGGCGCGTGATTTTGAACCTGAAATTTTATCTGGTAAAAGAATTGGCATTGATTATGCTGGGAAAGACGCAGAGTTACTTTGGCGATTTGTTATAAAAGATAGTAAATTTTTAAGTAAACCTATTTAATTTCTACTGCACCTTGACGAACAATTTTTATTTCATCGTCAGTTAAAATAGCAACTGTACTTGGGGCGCCCCCCATTTTATCAAATGTATTATCAATAACCATTATATATGGAAATTGCTTTTGTATTTCTTCTGCAGATTGTAATGGTGGTTGCCCAGATATGTTCGCAGATGTCGTTGCCAGACAATGCCCATCAATGATCGAGCATAATTCTTGAAAAGGTTTATAATTAGGTACACGTACGCCACCAAAAGACATAGAGTCAGTTTCTGCAACCGGAATACCGATGGTCAATGCACCTGGCCAATATTTTTCTGCTAATTCAAAAGCTTTTTTCGGATAGTCTTTCATATATTGCTTTATATGTTCAAAGCTATCAGACATAATGATAAGGTGCTTTTCTTTTGGACGACGTTTTAATTCAAAAATAGCGTCTGCACCGCCACGCGTCGGCAAAGCCCCCAGACCCCATACTGTATCAGTAGGGAAAGCAATAACTCCCCCGTTTAATAAATGTTTGTTTAATTTTTTTATAAAGTCAGTATCTTGTAAATTTGTCATGACGCAAAGTATAAATCTTAATCTGCTTATGTAAAGTTAAAATTATTGTTAATAAATATGATTTTTTCTTGCATTTCGAATTGATTTACCGCAGAATCTCTACGCGTTTTAAATAAGGAGAAACCATATTAGTAATAAATGGGTATATACTTTCGGTAATGGTCACGCCGAAGGTAAGGCAGATATGAGAAATCTGCTTGGTGGTAAAGGTGCAAACTTGGCCGAAATGAATTTAGTCGGCTTACCAGTTCCTGCTGGTTTTACAGTTACAACAGAAGTTTGTACATATTATTATGACAATAATCAAACTTATCCTGAAGATTTAATGGATCAAGTTCGTGAGGGTGTTGCACACATTGAATCCATTATGGGTAAAAAGTTCGCAGATATGGAAAACCCATTGTTGGTTTCTGTTCGTTCTGGTGCCCGCGTTTCTATGCCGGGTATGATGGACACAGTTTTGAACTTAGGTTTGAATGATGAAACTGTTAAAGCTTTGGCAAAACATTCTGGAAATGAACGCTTTGCATATGATTCTTATCGTCGTTTCATTATGATGTTCTCTGATGTTGTATTGGGTGCGGATATTGATTTATTTGAACATACTTTGGAACGTATGAAGGAAGACAAAGGCTATAAGGTTGATACCGAATTAACTGCAAATGACTTGAAAGAATTGGTTGAAAAGTTCAAAGAAATTGGTGTCAAGATTGGTAAAGTTTTCCCGCAAGATCCATGGGAACAATTAAAATTGGGTATCGGTGCGGTATTCGGCAGCTGGATGTCAAAGAAGGCCATTACCTATCGTAAACTGAATAATATTCAAGGAGACTGGGGCACAGCGGTAAATGTCGAGGCTATGGTATCCGGTAATACTGGTGATGATTCTGCAACAGGTGTATGTTTCAGCCGTGATCCTGCAACAGGTGAAAATAAATATTATGGTGAATATCTGATTAACGCACAGGGCGAAGATGTTGTGGCTGGTATTCGTACACCACAGCCTATGAGCAAAGATGACTCGGGTCGTTTGTCTTTGGAAGAAGCAATGCCAGAAGTTTATAAAGAACTGTGCGACGTTCGTGAAAAATTGGAAAAGCACTATAAAGACATGCAAGACATGGAATTCACAATTGAACATGGTAAATTGTGGATGTTGCAATGCCGTAACGGTAAGCGTACAGCAGCGGCTGCGGTTCGTATGGCCGTTGAAATGGTAGAAGAAGGTTTGCTGACGAAAGAAGAAGCAATTTTGCGTGTTGGTGCGGATCAATTAGACCACTTATTGCACCCTATGTTGGATCCAAAAGCAGAAAAGAAAGTTATCGCAACTGGTTTGCCTGCATCCCCAGGGGCAGCTGTTGGCCAGGCTGTATTTAATGCAGAAGATGCAGAAAAGTGGGCCAAAGAAGGTAAGAAAGTTATGCTTATCCGCATTGAAACATCTCCAGAAGACATTGCGGGTATGAATGCCGCAGAAGGTGTTATTACAGCACGTGGTGGTATGACGTCTCATGCAGCTGTGGTCGCGCGTGGTATGGGAACTCCTTGCGTATCTGGTTCACCTGATATCAAAATTGATTACGAAACCAAGACTATGAAAACAACAGGTGGTGCAGTAATCAAAGAAGGAGATTGGGTTTCTATTGACGGTGCTAAAGGACAGATTATTGAAGGTCAGGTTCCAACAGTATCCGTTGAGTTAACAGGTAACTTTGGTACTTTGATGAAGTGGGTTGATGAAATTAAAGACCTGACTGTTAAAGCAAACGCAGAAACACCAAAAGATGCGAAACAAGCTCGCGACTTTGGTGCCGAAGGTATCGGTTTGGCACGTACAGAACATATGTTCTTTGATCCAAGTCGTATTCAGGATATGCGCGAAATGATTTTAGCAGAAGATGCAGAGGGACGTCGTGCTGCGTTGGCTAAATTATTACCGTATCAGAAAGCAGACTTCGTAGAACTGTTTAAGATTATGGATGGTCTGCCTGTTACAATTCGTTTGATCGATCCACCGCTACATGAATTCTTACCGCATACAGAAGCGGACATCAAAGAATTGGCGGATCATATTGGTAAATCTGTTGAATTTGTAAAGGCTCGTGCAGAGGCGCTACATGAACAGAATCCGATGTTGGGACATCGTGGTTGCAGATTAGCAATTACATATCCAGAAATTTGCGAAATGCAAACGCGTGCAATATTGTCTGCTGCGCTGGAATGCAAAAATGCAGGTATCCGTGTGTTCCCAGAAATCGAAGTTCCTTTGGTAGGCTCTAAGAAGGAAGTTGATATCGTTAAGGCAGTTATTGACGCCAGTGCCGCTGCATTGTTCGCAGAAACAGGCGACAGTGTAGAATATACGGTTGGTTCAATGATTGAATTACCGCGTGCGGCTGTTTTGGCGGACGAAATTGCAGAAAGCTGCGAGTTCTTTGAATTCGGTACAAACGATTTGACTCAGACTACGTTGGGTATGTCTCGTGATGATACCGGCAAGATCTTAGATGAATATCGTGCTCGTGGTGTATACGTTGCAGACCCATTTGCGTCTGTAGATCAAGAAGGTGTTGGTGTCTTGATTAAAGACGCTGTGGAAAAAGCTCGTAAAACAAAGGGTGAACATATACACCTTGGTGTTTGCGGCGAGCATGGTGGCGACCCAGAATCTGTAACTTTCTTTCATAAGGTCGGGTTTGATTCTGTATCATGCAGTCCGTTCCGCGTGCCAATTGCACGCTTGGCGGCGGCGCAGGCAGCAGTTAAATTCCCAAGAAAGAAATAATTCTTGGAAAAGCAACAAAAAACCGTCTGGGAACAGACGGTTTTTTATGATATAATGAATACTTATAAACATAGATTAAAATGGAAAAGGTAAGAATCCAAAAAAGAATATTAAACATAAATAAAGACACACCCGAAAGGGTGT
>CALXQT010000013.1 GCA_944390835.1 uncultured Alphaproteobacteria bacterium
TTCGGATTAACCGAAGTTCTGGACATATTGGAACATATGTCTGATATTGATTTTATTCCAGCCGGCCACCACAGGCAACAAGGACGATTTCCTAAAATTTGGTTTTATGTCCTAAAAATAATACAAAAAAATATTTTTGACAATAATACTTGACAAATATGAAAAAATGTATTACATTTCGATTCGTCAAAGGGGGAAACCCCGGCGACGGGGTGAAAACCCCTATGGGGCCCAGGGATTCAGACTCCCTCCTACATTCTCTCTCCTCTGGACTCTGGACCCCAACTTTTGACAGTTTAGAATGCCCATTTCTTTTTCTCCTTTCCTTCCTTTCAGGGCATTCGGAAACACCGGCGGGCGACCGTCGGCGTTTTTTTATACATAAATTTATTAAATTATCTCGTAAAAACAGAAAAAAGTTCCCAATGTGCACTGCCAACAAACTGATCAACAGGAATTAACCTTATCATCTTATAACCGCCTTTTAACAGAATGTTGGCGTCTCGCTGCCAAGTTGTGGGATTGCAGGAAATATAGATTATTCGTTCGACTTCGCTTTTAGCTAACTCTTTGCACTGTGCAAGTGCACCTGCACGAGGGGGGTCCATAACAACACAATCATATTTTGATAGCATGCCCAAAGTCAGCGGGTGTACAAATAGATCTCTTTTTTGGCCGTTACCATTGATGTCAAAACCATCCGCGTTTAAAATAAATGTAAAGTTCCCTAAACCACAAAATAAGTCGGCTATATTCTTATTTTTTTTCGTGGATTGAACAACTAGATCCCGTAAAACTTTTTCGCTTGGTATTGTTGGTTGTAAAAAAGCACCTGCTGGAAAATCTACGGTTTTATTATCAAAAGTAATTGTGGGGTCAGCGTGTATAACAACAATTTTATTATTCCAAGTTACACGTGTAACGGTTGGTATTTTTTCTGCGGCTGATTTAAAGTCGCTGGAAAAATACGGGACTGTAGAGTTTATACTAACATCTATTCCATTATCACATATAGTTACTAAACATGATCCAGAACCAATCCAAGGCAGGCAAGCCAAATGTGGTAAAATGTCATTTATTTCTGGTCGAAGTAGGGGACATTCTTTTATAGAAACTATAGTTTTAGACCTGTGCTGATAAAAACCAAAATTGCCATTAGCAAATGCAAAGTCGGCACGTCTTCTTGTCGCTTTCTCTGTCCATATAGGTACGTCTGTTATCGGTAAATCTTTTAATTCCGATAGTTTTTGTGTACGATAATCTGATGATGTGTAATCATGTTTACACCCACCACAAATACCAAAAAAAGGGCACGTTTTCATGTTTTTTAGAAGTGTACGCGCGCACCGATACGGAATTGATGTGCCGTAGGATCAAAGTCAGTTATCATGTTAAATTTCGGGGAAAACATATACATGTATCTATACCCGAAATCTAATGCAAAGTATTCACCTAGTTCTACAGACAAACCAGCCATTACCGCTGCGACAGGACTGATTTTATTTTCAATTGATGTACCTTTTACAGAGTTCCAAGATGCACCTGCGCCGATACCTACATAAGGAACAAGTCTTTGTTTATAAAACAGGCGGTATAAGCTATCAATGCGTGCATCAACTATAGCGTTTATCATGGCAGTATCACCGGTTAGGCTAAACGCATCCCATTTTGCAGATGTACGTAAATAATTTGCCTCTATTCTAAAAATGTCAAAAGCACGGACACCGGCCATTACTTCAAATGACGAAGTATTTTTTCCTGTTATACTTATATGATCATCTGCGCCATTATCCCACATAGAAAAATCATAAGCCCCGCCAACATAAAAGCGATGGATACGTGCTAATGCCTGAGAGTCTGAACCAGAAATGTTTGTTTCAGCGGGCATTTCAATTTGTTCAACACGATAAGGAATTGCCGCATTTGCTGCCACTGGCAATAGAGTTAAAATACTGAATAAAATTTTTGATTTCATTTTTTATTCCCTATCTTTTTATCAGAAGTTAACGCGGAACGATGCCATAATATTGCTTATATTATCAACACCACCTGCGCGAACGTCCCAACCAAAACCATTTCCTATCATCATTTGATATTGATACATTATATCAATGCCGATTAATTCTGTTAGCATTACATTGAAACCAAGCGTTGCCCGTGGCGCGGCAATAACAAAACCATCTGCGCCGCCAGCGCCATCAAATTTATATATACCAGCTGCCGCACCAAGCCCCATAAAAGGAACAAAGCGCCGACGGTACGTTATGTCACCGGTTTGAATATATCTGCGTGCAAAGTCAAAGTACAACATTCCACCAAAGGTTTGATAACTTGCCTGTGCATCTTCGATATCAGAAAAATTGAAAGTCGATTCTTGGAAATCTATTTCTGTACGTACATATGAAGATAGATTCCAACCAAGACCAATTTGCGTTGTCCAGCTACCTGAAGTACTGTATTCTTTATCACCAACTTTCGCTTTGTCTGTTGCAAAAGGTAGATTTAAACCGGCACCTATGCGTACGTACATTGACGTTGGAATATAAACTTGAACGTCTGGATTATAACCCGCATCAGCAGTTTGATAAACGTCCAGCCCCAGCTCACCAGGTGCAGGATCTGGAACATCTATATTGGCGCGAGCGCTGACCATGTCCAGTCCCTCTAGTATTTCGGCCCGAAATTGGTCATTACTATATTCAGCCATTACCGGCGTTGTTATCAAAGCCGCAAAAAAGCCAAGATATGATAGTTTTTTCATATTTAGTTCACCCGATATTTATTTTATCAATATTAGTGTAACATAAAATGAAACTTGATTCCAGCCTGATTTATTCGTACCATTTGAATCATGAAGAAAAAACAGAATGAGTCTGAGAAGAAAATAGCACTTATTGCAGGTGCGTTAGATTTGCCGTTCTTTACGCGCGATGCTTTGCGTAGGGCAGGGTGGAACGTATGGGTTGTTGGGTTAAAAAATTTTTATGACCCACATTTAAACCCAGATTTTGTCATGCGGCTTGGTGGCGCATGGCCTGCTGTACGGGAAGCAAGGCGGCGTGGAATAAAGAAATTGACCTTTGTCGGTGCTTTGGGACATCCTAATTTGGCGGACGTTCGCCCTGATTTATGGTCTATTGGTTTGTTGTTTAGTATTTTAAAAAATCAACGGGGGTATGATTCTATGGCTGTTGCTTTGAATAAGTCTTTGGAAAAGCGTGGTTTTGAAATTGTCGCGGCGCAGGATGTTGCACCAGAATTAACATTTCAAAAGGAGGGCGTGCAAACTAAGACGAAACCAAGTGCACGCGATTTGCGCGATATAGATAGGGCGATCGAGGTTTCTCATACAATTGGTGCAGCTGATATCGGTGCTTCGGTTGTCGTTGATAAGCAAGTTATTGCTGTTGAAGCCGCAGAAGGAACCGCAAAAATGTTGGAACGTGTTGTAGCAATGCGAAAAAATCATAAGCGTATTAGCGGCGTTTTTGCAAAAATGACTAAACCTGGTCAGGATTTAAGAATAGATATACCTGCAATAGGTGTTGATACTGTAAATGCAGTTGCTGCCGCAAAGTTAAGGGGTATAGTTGTAAATACTAAGACATGCTTTGTTGTTAATAAAGACGAGGTTATAAAACGCGCCAATGAAAAGAAAATATTTATTGTGGCCGTAAAATAAAAAATCCCGCATCAGCGGGATCTTTTTTAGCAACCACCTGTTGCGTTACCAATCAGTTTGGAAATAGAAATATCTTTGTGTAGCAAGAAATCGTATTCACAATTACCTTGTTTATAAGAACCTGTACATGCGGCCAGAGTTAAAACAGCAAATAGTGCTAACATTATTTTTTTCATATGTTTCTCCTTTATGGTTGAAAAGCATGTTTTGATTATAAGGTAATATATATAATTTTGCAAGGAATCTATATAGCGCTTCGAATCCATTGAATCTTATAAGGGGTAACAACAATTATATCAAATCTTGCGTTACCGTACCAATTGGTTTGCGCAATATATGTTTCCGCTGCTCTACGTAGTCGAATAGATTGACTGGTAGTTACTGCGTCCAATCCACTAGTTATATTAGGCCTTCTTTTGACTTCTATAAAAGCGATTAAATCACCCCGCTTTGCAATTATGTCTATTTCGGCGCGACCTGTATTTCGACCCGTAATATAACGACGTTTTAATATTTTAAAACCGTGCAGTCGTAGATATGCACAAGCCAAGAATTCAGAAAATAAACCGCTTTTATACGAATTCATCTTTATGTTGTTATTATAAATTATTTTTATCGTATTTTAAGGTCTTTTTTGGATGTAATAAACAGGAATTTTAAATATTTTTACTTTGTTATCTTGTATTCTAAATAGAAATCTTCGTATTTTACGAAAGAATTTAAAGGTAAAATTTATATATTTATATTTTTTTATGTCTGGATATTTTTTATGTATTTGTTTTACTATTTTGTTGTGCTCAATTCTGTGTTGCCAGTTTCTGGATTCTGATTTTTCTTTTATCCGATAATAAAATAAAATTTCTGGGACGCGGTATATTTTTTTGTTATAGTTAAATACTAAGTTTAACCATAAATCATAGTCTTCTAGTGCAGTTTTGCAATCATTTGAATAACCACCGCATGTAATAAAGTCTGTTTTCCGTAATAAAGCGGCACTTACCAGGCAATTATCAATGGCCATATTTCTTTTTGTTGGTAAGGGTAAAATTAGCTCTCCGCTACTGTTGCCAAATAAAAATACACGACAGGTAATTATATCGCCATCCCCAGCCTTAAGATGTTTATATAATATTTCTAAAGCATTTGGGGCGATTATGTCATCACTGTCTAAGGGAAATATTAAATCACTTTTTGCTGCTTTAACACCAAGGTTACGTGCAGCGACTACACCTTCGTTCTTACGATTTATTATTCTGATGCGTTTATCTTGAGATGCGTAAGTTTCAAGGATTTGCAGACTATTATCTGTACTTCCGTCATTTATACATATAATTTCAATGTCTTTAAAGGTTTGCATTAGTAAAGAATTTAAGCAGTCTGATAAATAGGCTGCGGTATTGTATACCGGTACTATGACGCTAATTTTTTCCATGATTATTTCCATTTTATTTTAAAGATTGGTATACACTCAAATAACTGTACCCAATTGTTTTTTATCTTTAATAAAGGGATATAACCAAATAATCGAAATCTAAAACGTGTTCCAGTTATATTGTCTTGTTTTTTCAGTGCTTCGTAATATGCGGGGTATTTATTGCGAAGTTCGGATGATATCATTCGCCACGCATTATACATTTTTTCTTTTTGTTGAATGGTTGTCATATTGGTATGGGTTCTATATTTTACTAACACCTGTTGAATATTATAAAAGTGCGTACAGCCTAATAATCTAGCCCATAATTGATAGTCTTCTGCTGGGCTATAGAAATTTTCATATTTAATATTATTTTCCTGTAAGACAGATTTTCTTATCATTGATGCAGTATGTGCAACGCAGCAATTTTGTAATGTTTGCACCTTTATATCCCAGTCAAGTTCAGGTGTTTTCCATATAAAATTTTCACTGCCAAAAAATTCTAACCATCCAGAAACTACACCGATCCCAGGAGACTTATCTAGGATGTTTATTTGAGTGGCTAAACGTTCCGGAACCGAGATGTCATCATGATCAAAAATTGCTAAGTACTCTCCTGTTGCAGAGTTAAGTAATTTGTTTCGTGTATCAGAAATACCTATATTTTGGGTGTTTTTTATATATTTAATACGATTGTCTTTATAAGACATAACTATATCATCTAGCTCCGTATTTTCAGGGCTATCATTTATAATCAAAAATTCAAAATCGGTAAATGTTTGATTTAATATAGACTCTATGCATTGTCGTAAGTGCATGGGATTTGTATTATAAATCGGTGTTAAAACAGATACACGTGGCACAGATTATACCTTTGATTAGGTATATATTACAATGTTGATATATTAAAGTATATAGGATAAGATGACTAAAATGCATATGGCTTTGCAGGAAAGTTCTGACGTGCAGATTGTATGTTTTTTGCTATATCTGATGTATAGCGACCCATATCAACCATATCTAAAGAGCCATAATACGCCGTCATCATTGGATCATAAGAATTATTTGTTGAAATCCATTTATCTGTACCAGAATTTGGTGCCCCGTATTTGTCTAGTACCCCTTGCCAGAAAGTAAGGATCTTTTTTTCTTGCTGATCAGTAAACTTTTCGTGCGCACCTTCTAGTTCATTAACGTCATTATTGTATACTATACGCCAAACAACGTTATCATCCGCATTACTTGTAAAATATACAACGATAGTTTCCCCAGTGTTTTCGCGTACCAGATGTAATTCCGAAGCGTATAATAATCCACGATTCTTTGCTAATGAATTTATACATTGTTCTAATTCTTTTGGAACAACGATGCCTTGTTGTCGACATTCGTAATCCAAATTATATTTCCATTCTTTTTGAATAGAGTAAACTATGCTATCTTTTTCACGTGGAGCATATAAGCCTTTCCCTTTAAAAAATAAAGTTTCTACGTCATTAAAAGACATACCCAGCATGATGCCAGCAATATCAAAATTATTAACAGTTACAGGTTCTGCACCGGGGTTTAATGATACGGAACTAGTTGTTAAATCTGCATTCCCGCTTTCAGTGATGGCAAAATTTTCAAAGTCAAAATCATCGGTTGCTGCAAAACAAACCGTAGCATTGAAAAATGCGATTAATAAAAAGACTTTAAAAAATTTTGACTTCTTTTGCATTTATCTATCCTTGAATAATTTTCTGGACAAAAAAATCAAATACTGCTGCAGGGTCACCACCTTCTTCAAGGTACTTATGTAATGTTTCTATATCAACGTCTGTTCGCATACCCATTTTGTATGTTATATCCATATACATTGTACCGCGTTTAACAGTTGGCACAACACTAAAATCATTCGGCTTTTCCCATGTTTTTAATTCATAATTAACAACCCAATATTTGCTTCCGTTTGGTTGAAATATTTTATCTATTACCTGTACGGTCCGCAAAGATTTAGCTTCCGCCAATTTTTGAATAACAGCGCTTTCGTTATTAAGCCATTCTTCAAATACTGCTGGTGAAGACATACGTGATAAAGCGCTTTGCTTAGAAGTTCGGATCGCAATGTTTTCGGTATCAGGGGCGGCATAAAAATAGTCTGTTATATATTTTCGCACTAGTAAATCCATAAAGTCGGAATCGCCTAAATCCTCTGGTGTTTGTGGGGTGCCCGGTCGCTGTGAAGAAAGGTTGTTAGGTTGAAAAAAGAACGGGTATATTGTCTGGTTCGTTCCTGCATCAAATATATTACCGGCTAAATATATCGACATACCTGTTAATGCCAGTAATATTAATCCTGTTAAAAACATTATTAACTTTTTCATCAGTTTATCTTGTATGCGTTGAAGTCTGCGACATAATATCCTAACGTTTTTTCGTATAAAGATATATTTCTGACAACTTTTATAAATCCAATTACGTTTATATCACCGTTAATATTTGATTGTATTGTTGCTGTAATCATCCATGTCCCACCAGCGTCTTTAATTTGTCCTGCAGGTTCAATTTGTATTTCTGTTTTATCTATAGTCCACCTTTCTCCGTTTTCAACGCGAACTTGATAATCTGGAACTACATTATAAATGAAGTTAGAAAACAAGTCTTCACCAGTTGTGCAAAATAAAGCGCAAGTTTTGTCATCGTATGGGCGCTGTGCCTCAATACTGCAGTCATTTTTTCTATTACAGGTTTGCCACAATGCTTCGTTTTCTGAGGTAATTTCTGATATAGTGAACCAGTTTGCGACAAAATTTCCAACTACAGATTGTTGCATGGTCCATAGTGTTGGGTATTCAATTGGGCCATTACCATGTGAATGACCAACAACCGTCCATTGACCTGTTATATTATCAATTGAAACGATAAAAGGGTCAATCCTTTGTGATCTAACACCCCAAACTAAAATAGCGCTAATCGAGATTATCAGCACAAATAAAATACAAGAAGCTATTGCCATAAATCTTGATATGGCAATGCGCGGCCCCGCAGGAAATGTGGGTGTATTAAAATTGTCTGGATAATCCAACAACTTCCCTCCGTTTTAATTCATTAGGCTTGGTATACCATAATGCAAGCGCAAGGACTTAACTTTAACTCATTATTGTCATATCCGACACCAACCGGTTCGCGATCATAAATTTGCCCGCAGCCAGCCAATACTAATGCAACAAAAAATCCCAATAACACTTTCTTCATGTCTTTCCCCCTTAGATTTATTAAATTATAAGAAAATTTCGCCTTATCGGTCAAGATATAAAACAAAAGGTCGATGTTTTTCATCAACCTTTTTATTTAAAATTGCGTTTCAAAAGATAACAAGAAACGTTGTTCTCTGTCATATTTAGTCATTTTTAGTGGCCAACCCCAACTGAAGTTCATTGGGCCCATTGGTGTGTTCCAGTAAATACCAACACCGACAGAGGTACGTAAATCACTGTCTATATAATTGTCACGGCAAGTAGTGGTTCCAGGTATACAATAAGTATATTCTTGATGTGGTGGTTTACCCAAGATACCATAATCAAAGAATACGAACCCTTTAACTTGATATTCATCTGGTATGAAAATAGGGAAGTTTAGTTGGGTTGAACCGTTAATCTTCCACATACCACCTAAAGAATATGTTGTATATAACCAGTTGCGAGAACCAACCCCCGCGATGTCAAAACCACGCAGGCTTTCACCACCCAAGAAGTAACGATAAACACGAGATATGTAATCACCGTCCAGTGGTTGTAGTAGCCCAAAATCCAAGGATGAACGCAATTGCCATCTGTCGTTAAAGAACTTCACCATTCCGGTAATATCTGCACTATATCGCATATATGTTTCGGTGCCGCCAAATCCTGTATAGGCTATACCTAAGTTGCTTACTATACCAGTATGTGTATTTTGTTCGAAGTTTGTATCCAAGTTATAATATCTTAAATATGTTCCCAACGTGAATAACATTGCATCGCGCCAACCAGTTTCGGATTGCAAGTCATAGTTTTGATCAAATGACGCAGATAAGCGTACGTTTTGTGACCAATGGTCGGTCAGCTTCCATCCCATGCGCCCCGCAATAGTTAAGGAATCGCGGTCATATCCAAAACCACCTAAAGAAGAATAATCATACATCGTGTATGATACGTCAAAACCCCCAGACAGCTGTCGACCAAACAAATATGGCTCTGTAAAGCTAAATAATGCTTGCCGTTGATATTGTGCGATGGAACCACGTAATTGTACAACCTGACCGCGTCCCATAAAGTTGGTTTCCGTTATACCAGCATCTACCATAAATCCGTTTATGTTAGACCATCCAAAACCACCCGATAATTCACCAGTTGGTTGTTCTTCGACTTCAATATCAAGATTTATCATATTTGCGTCGGCGATACGATTAGGTATCATTTGTACATTTTTAAAGTATCGTGTACGCATAAGATTTTGACGACCTTCTTCAATTGTCTGTAACGAAAAAGGGTCCCCAGAACGCATAGGAATTAATTGTTCTATAACAGAATCAAATGTGCGAACGTTGCCTAGAATATTTATGTTGTTCAGATATATTCGATTAGTTTTCTCAATCTGAAACTCCATATCAATGGTTTGGTCGTCGTCGTTTTTTACAGGTACAGGATTTACGTTTATGAAAGCATAACCATGATCAGCAACAGCGCCACGCAAGGCAGAAATAGTTTCATCGACAAGATCTATATTATATACGTCGCCTTCATCCATTTTTATGACGTCATACAGTTCATCATCAGGAACATCATGAAAAGGGTTTTTTATTGTGAGTTTACCGAATTTATATTTTTTTCCTTCATCAACTGTAAATGTTACAGAATAATATTGCCTGTCGGGTGTAAAAACACCATTTGCATCTGTTACTTGAATATCTACATAACCATTGCGCATATAAAATTGACGGATCATTTGCTGATCATACATAATTCTGTCTTCATCAAAAACATCAAATTGTGTCATAAAACGCCACCAAGCGTGTTCACGAGACAGAATTTGATCACGCAACGTAGCATCACTGAATACTTTGTTACCTTTAAAGTCAATGTCGGTAATGTATGTAGGATGTCCTTCGTCGATTTCGTATACGACGTTTACCCGATTGTCTTCTAGTTTTATTTTTTGTGGTTCAATTTTTGTGCCGAAAAATCCTTTACGCTGATACAAAGTTAACATTCGCTGCACATCAGCGCCTATTGTAGATTCATCATATGGATCACGAGATTTCATACGAAGTTCTTTCTTTAGATCTTCTGTTGAAATTTCATCGTTACCTTCAATGGTAACCATATTAACTGTTGGGGCTTCTGCAATGTCTATTTTTAACGTGTTTCCAGACATACTTACACTGACATGAGAAAAATAACCTGTTTCTTGCAATCTTTTTGCAATTTGATTTGCGTCATCAGCATTAACATTATCACCGACTTTTACTTCGGAAAGTATGCGGATAGATTCGGCATCCATTCGTTGATTCCCGTTAACGTCGATACGTGACACTGTCGTCGCCTGTGAGGTCGGCGCAATCATTATAGCAGCAGTTGTAAATAACAATTTTGTCTTATTCATATCAAATCAACCCAAATACGCGTGCTATGTCATTCCACATTGTTAACGCAAATAATCCTATTATAAATAACCAACCTGCTATAATTGCAATTTCCATTCCACGACCACCGAGTTTTCTACGCGTAACGGCTTCTATTATCAATATCAGCAAGTAACCACCATCTAATACCGGTAAAGGTAATAAATTTATAACAGCCAAATTTACAGATAGCAATGCAATTATTGATAATAGTGCGATAACCCCCATTGCTAATGCTTGACCTGAAACTTCCGCTATTGTTATGAACGATCCAAGTTGTTTAGTAGATCTTTCGCCAGTAATAATTTGTTTTAATACGACCAGTAATGTTTTTGATTGATAGTACGTTTCTCGGGCACCAGAGTACAATCCATCAAAGAATCCTTTTTTGCGTAATTCTGTTTTGCTTCCGTCCGCAATTAATCCCCAGCGTTCTGCCGGTGATAGCTGTACGCGGACTAATTTGTCGGCGCGTAACAACAATACGTCTGCATCATGATTAGAGGCCAATTCTTTGGCAATGATTAATTCGCCCCAATTTGTAATTTTTGCGTCATCAATCCTAACGATTATATCACCCGGTTTTATACCGGCATCAAAAGCCACGCTTTCCTGAATAACTTGACCTATAACAGGCAATTGTACTTGTTTTGGTTGGAACATAAAAATTCCAGAATATATTAACCATGCAAGAATAAAGTTCATTGTTACACCGGCAGCAACAATTATGAATTGCTTCCATGCGGGGGCAGATAAGTAATGTCCCTTTTTCTTTTCGGCGGATAATTCGGAATATTTTTTACGGTCAAACATATCTTCCTGACCATAAATAGAAACATAACCTCCCAACGGAAGACAAGCTATTTTCCAAAGAGTTCCGTGTTTATCGTGCCATTTTACAATTGCGGGTCCAAAACCAATAGAAAAGGTGTCAACGCGAACTTTTGCCCAACGGGCCGCAAGAAAATGTCCAAGTTCATGAACAAAAACCACAACCCCTAAAACAATTAACAATGCAATTATAGCCAAAACGATTTGCATAGCTACCTTTCCTTTTTCCAAAATATTTTATAATATGACAAACCATATTAGTGGAAGAACATAAATCCATCCGTCAAACCTATCCAGTAATCCACCATGTCCTGGTAAGATACGACCGAAATCTTTTAAACCCATTTTCCTTTTTATCCAGCTGGCTGTCAAGTCACCGTATTGGGATAATAGAGAAACGCTTATACCTATCCACATCAGTTGCGGCATAAACACATCTGCACCAAGCAAACCGTACATAACTGATGCAAAAGTACCACATATTATACCGGCAATTTGACCAGACCATGTTTTGTGTGCGGAAAGTTTTTCCCACATTTTGTCGCCGCCAATTAGCCTGCCGAAAAACCAGGCACCGATATCGGCACAGGAAATTATTAATAATAGCAATAACATAATCCATGGGCGAGATCCTACACAATAGGCAGCAATAAACATTAAAAGCAACCATGCTAGAAAAGCACCAAATTGTATCCAGTTCTTTTTTAATTTTTCACGCGGTGTATGTATGGTGCAATTAATCATTTCTATAATCATGCCGAATACAACCAACATGCTTAAGTATTTAACTGCATGGACGCCGAAATATTCACCGACCGCTGCTAATATAACTATCAGCGCCATAATTAGTCCAACAATAACTCTTTGTGAAGTATTTGACATTTTTTAAGTCCCTTATTTTTTATGTCCAGAATAGTTTGCTTTTTTACCACCACCAAAACGTCTATTGCGTTTTGCGTATTCGTCCAAAGTATATTGCCACAGTTTTTCATTACGTACCAAATCAGGCCAATGTTCTGGTACAAATAACAACTCAGCGTATGCTAATTTCCATAACAGGAAATTAGAAATTCTAAATTCATTGCTGGTTCGTACCATCAGGTCAATTGGTAATAAATCACCCGTATCCAAGAAGGTTTCAAATGTTGCTTTATCAACAGGTTGACCGGCTTGGATTGCTTCATTAACTGCTGTGATAATTTCGTCTTGACCGCCATAGTTTAAAGCAAATACAACTGTGCCACCAGTATTTTCTGCGGACGTTTCTTCTAATTCGTCACATTTTTTGGCCAGCTTTTTTGGTAATCTATCGCGAGAACCAATTACACGATAGCGTAAATTTTTTTCCAGAGCATGCTTCATATTTTTATCTAGTTCCGTATAGAACAAGTCCATTAAGAAGTTGACTTCTTCGTCTGATCTGTTCCAGTTTTCTGTTGAAAAAATGAAGAATGTTACAGTTGTTACCCCACGGGCAATAAACCAATCAACTAAATTTTCAAAGTTGGCTATACCCGCTTTATGGCCTGCTAGTGGCGGAAGTCCACGAGCCTCAGCCCACCGACGGTTCCCGTCACAAATAAATGCAATATGTTGAGGAACTTTAGGCGTTTCGATTTTTTCGTTTCTTTTCGTTTTAAATAATTTGAACATTTTTTTGATCCAAGTTAAACCAATTATATTAACACATTATAACAAACATTTTTTATACAGACATAATATCTGCTTCTTTTTGTTTTGCCAATGCGTCTACTTCATCGGCTCTCTTATCAAAAACTTTTTGCAAATCGTCTTCAAATTTACGTTGATCATCTTCAGAAATTTCTTTGTCATTGACCGCACGTTTGATTTTGCCCATAGCGTCTTGACGGATGTTACGCATAGATATTTTTGCTTCTTCGGCATATTTTCCGGCAACTTTTGTTAGCTCTTTTCTGCGTTCTTCGGTTAGCGGTGGCATGTTTAATCTAATTACACCACCGGCAGTCATCGGGTTTAATCCCAGTCCAGAGTCGCGAATTGCTTTTTCTACGACCCCCGCATTATTAATATCCCATACGGTAACTGTAAGTGTTTGATTGTCTGGTGTTGCGACGGTTGCGACCTGATTTAATGGCATGTCGGACCCATATACAGGTACGCGTACGCCGTCTAATAGGTGTACTGACGCACGTCCGGTGCGCAAACCTGCAAATTCGTTTTGTAAAACTTCAAGAGTTTGTTGGGTTTTTTGTTCTACTTCCGATTTCAATGATTGATAATCCATAATAAATCTAAAAAAACAAAAAAAGGGTAGCAAATTGATTTGACTTTTGGCAAGAAGAAATATAGAATATTG
>CALXQT010000014.1 GCA_944390835.1 uncultured Alphaproteobacteria bacterium
AAACATAGATTAAAATGAAAAAGTTAAGAATACAAAAAAGAATATTAAAAATAAATATAGAAACACCCGATAGGTTGTTTCTTATTTTTAGAAACTGTAATGTATAGCCAGACCAGTAAAATTAAAACCGCGGTTTATTTCTGTGAAACTGCCGTTAGAAAAATGTTGAGTAAACCATTCTATGCGCCAACGATCAGAAATATTTTTACCGATAAATACACGTTCGCCGAATACTAACCTGCTTTCCACATATCGGTCACCAGAATCACGCATATATGGCCCTATACCGACGCCGATATAAAATCCGTGCCAATCCACAAGAGATACATCCCAAGATATACCAGCAGCAATGAAGTTTAAACCATCGTCATGGTTGTAACCAAGGTTTTGGACAATAGAGATATTCATTCGCGATGGTAATCTAAATATTTCCATTGGCTGACTGTATTGTAACATAAAATTGGTCATTGGCTCAAAATCCCACAGAAAAGGATTAATTAATTTTAATAAAGAGCCCGGACTGGTTCCTTGTGCTACGTATAATGCGATTGCGTTATCTGTGTTTTTTCCGAACATAGGATTAAGTTTCTCTGATTCTGCAAATGCAGGTAATGTTAATAACGATAAAAATAGCACAATATGTTTTTTCATGGTTTGGTAATTATACACTATAAAGACTCATAAACAAATAATAAAAAATTCCCCATGAAAAGACCCGGTTTTCTTATTTACAGACCTTTGTAAAAATGTTATAATTATAGAAAATAGGCGGGGGGTCTATATTTGACCGTACCGTTAAATAACGGGTTTTCCGGGCCTTTCCGGAATACAGGAGAGTATTTATGAAAAGCCGTAATTTCGCAGAATATTGTAAAAATGCGATGGGAACAGTGTTTTTATTGGCAGGCGCATTCTTTGTTTGTTCAACATTGATATCTATGCGTGCCGTTTTCGCGGATCCTATTGCTCCAGCTAATGCAATAAGTACAGCATCTGTTCAATCGCCGCGTTCAAGCAATAGTGTGCGGTCTTCTGGTCGTGCCGCGTCTTCACGCAGTACTTCTTCGACTGTGGTTTCTCGTGGAACAACGGCGTCAAATACAGGAACTACTGCAAGAACAGTAACATCTCGTACCACATCTGTGCCGACAGCGACTGCAAGTACCGCTTCTTCTGGGCGTTCAAGCGCAACAGTTTCTCGTGGGACAACGACAAATTCTTCATCTTCTCGGGGTGTGTCATCTCGTAATGTTGTGTCTCGGGCCACATCCTCAAATGTTGTAAATTCTTCACGAAGTGTTGTTTCTCGTACGGCAACAACGCCAAATACGGCAGCACGCATATCATTACAAGGCAGCGCAATTCGTGGCAGCACTTCTGCGGCAACTAATACATACACATATCTACAGAGCAAACTTTATACTGGTAATTATTCTAATATAATTGATTCTACGACGGGTTTGATTTCTGCCGAAGCATATAATAATTGTATGGAATCTTATTATGCATGTATGGATGAAATTTGTACGGCTCGTAATGCTGCGCAGCGTCGTTGTGCGTGTGCCGGTCGTGTAAAGGCGTTCGCAGAAGCTGAGGCGGCACTGGAACAGGCCAATGAAGAATTGATTAAGGTATCTGGCGAGTTAGCTTTATTGATTGCAACTAAGGGTAAAGATGTAAGTCAGGCGTTCCAGTTAACAGACGCTGAAAAAGTTATGAACTGTGTTTCTTGGCAAGAAGTAACTAATAAGTATGGTCAGTCTTCTGATGAAGCTATTGAATGGTGTTATAATCATGGATTTTATGGTTCAAATGGTGGAACTTTGTCGTCTTGTGCACAACCATCATATTGTTCTGAAACCGGAAATAATTTTGGATTTAATATAGCGGATATAGATGGTTCAAGTAGCGATATTTTAGCATCCTTACAATCGTGGGCTGATGCAAAAGAGCAAACTTTAACAATATTAAGCGATGATACGGATAGTTTGACAAGTGCTTTTGATAACCTGACAAATGTTGTTGGTAATTTGGCGGGGATAGATGGGGCTTTCGCTAATACAGAAGATTTAAAGGATTCTTTAGCCGAAACATGGGGGTATGAGTTGTTTGAATATGCCCATAACAATGTATGTAACCGGGTCCTGGATTCTTGCTTTAACGGAATTTATGAGGCATGCGGTACACCACCGTCTGGCGGAACAAAATGCGGTAACGGTCGTTCACAATGCCCTTACAATTATAATAGCTATATATCTGTAAGTAATACAGGTACGTATGAATTAAACTTTATTGAATCTGATACAGGTTATACGGCTTCTAATTCGGCAACGTGTTTTGGGTATACAACTGCATCTGGTGACCCTTATGCGGATTTGCGTAAACCTGTTGCGGATGCTCGTCGCAGTATTATGCAAAAGTATGCGTTGGATGCAAATGCTGACTGTGATGCTTATGGCGATCAGTTAAGTACTACGGCACAAAATATTGGCTATCAGAAAGTTGCAGCTCAGCAGGCTTTGCAACAGAAACGTTTAGAGTTTTATCAAGAAGAACAGCAAACTATCTTGTCTGAAGCAACAGCTGCTGGAACTAACTTTAATGAATGCTTAAGCGAAATCTATGATTGCTATGAGACACAGGCAGACGCTGAACCTAATTGGACAACGTCGCGTATCAAAACATATTGCGCACAGGTCGCGAATGTTCCGCATTGCTATGAGACGATGATATGTAATCCGTCTACGTCGCAATTCCGTGCAATTATTGATAAGCAAGATAACGAACAGTGCAATAACAGTCAGAACTATGAAGAAAATACTTGTCGTAACATTGTAACATTGAATGAAATCTTGAACGGTGTAAACGGTGCTACGGTTACGGATGCGAGTACGCAGTTATGTATCGGTTCTGATTCTTCAAAGTGCAGTTCTGCTAATTTGCGTGAACAATGCCTGTTGAATAACTGGGTTGAAGAAATCCGTACATGGACGAAGCCTAGTTCAGGAGATTAAGGTTAGAAAATAAAAAATGCCCCAAACGGGGCATTTTTTATTGGTTAAATACGTGGTTTGTAGAAAAGTTTATGCAAAACTGCTTGACTTTTTGTTGAAAAATGTTATTTTTGTAGAAACTTTTAAGCAAAACAGAACAAGAACAATATAAAAGAGAAAGAAAATGAGCGAAATTGCAATCTTTCAAACCGGTGGCAAACAGTATCGCGTAAAGCAGGGTGATATTGTAAAAGTTGAAAAACTAAATGCTGAGGGTAAAGTTGAATTCGATCAGGTATTGATGTTAGATGACAAAATTGGTACCCCATTTATTGAAGGCGCCAAGGTTGTTGCCGAAGTCGTTGAACAGAAACGTTCTGACAAAGTTTTAGTATTCAAGAAAAAGCGTCGTCAGAATTATCGTCGTACAAAGGGTCATCGTCAGTACATCACTGTATTGAAAATCACAGAAATTAAAGGCTAAAAATTTCTGGTTGTAGTGTAATCAGAAATCTAAAGGAGTTTAATTATGGCACATAAGAAAGCAGGTTCAGCAACGACCAACGGACGTGATTCAGCAGGACGTCGTTTGGGTGTTAAGAAATCTGGTGGCAGTCGTGTTATCCCAGGCAACATTATCATTCGTCAGCGTGGTACATCTGTACATCCTGGTTTGAATGTTGGTATGGGTAAAGACCACACATTATTTGCGAAAATTGCAGGTATTGTGAAATTTAAAAAAGGTCTGGGCGACAGAAAGACAGTTTCTGTTATACCTGAATCTGAAGACAAATAAAAAAGTCCGCCAATTGGCGGACTTTATTTTTAATAAATATTTTTTCATCTTTTATGTCGGTCATAGTTGTGTTATAATTATGTAATAATATGAGAAGATTGCCGCTGTGCTTTTTCTTGATTGCTTTTTCTGCACCGTTTGCTTTTGCAGACGGTACTACTTCAACTATATCACGCGTAATTCCGTCTACATCTGGAACTTCGTCATCACAGTCTGATACAGCAGCGCGCGGTTCATCGGCTACTGTGTCTCGCGCTCAGGTATCGCGTACTACAACAAATACAGCATCACAAATAGCAGCTGGCGTTACAAAAGATGTAAACGAACGTGAAGAAGCTGATCGTAACGTTGTCAGTCGTACGGCAACAAATACAGATTCTGCTGATTCCGGTGTTGTTCGTGTTGGTGCAAGGGTCGTATCTTTGGGAACCGATAACGCAGCAACAAAGACTGCATCAACTGCGCGTAGCAGTACGACCACAATAAATTCTGCTTCGACGTCACGTTCAAGTATTTCTCAGACAGGAACAAGTAGTGCACGCGAAACTTTGGAAGCGACTGTAAATAATGTCGGTCTTAACCCCAGGGTAGAGGCAGCAAGTATTAACAGTAATCCAGCATTACGCCGTGCCGGAGTAACTTTAAGACCAACAACGGCCGAGGTTGGTGGGCGTGCTAAAATAGCTGGCACAACAGTTCAAACGGGTTCTAATATCGATGAAGAAATTCGCAACCTTCAATCGCGTGCAGCCAGTTCAACACAGGTTGCTACATCTGAATCTATTTCTGAAGCGAAAGAACGTTTAGAACTGACATCGGATTTAAATTCTTCTTGTCAGCAACAGTATAATGATTGTATGGATCAGTTTTGTGCGGTTGTGAATTCTAATCAGGGTCGTTGTTCGTGCTCTTCAAATCTGTCAAATTATACAGAGGTAGAAGAGGCGGTAACGGACGCTAATAATCAATTAAATGAAGTTGCGCAACGTATTCGTTATGTTGGTCTTTCTGCTGACGAAATCCGGGCTATTATGACAGAGACAGAAGCAGAAGAAGCCTTAAATGGTTCAAAAGATACATCAGAAACGCGTAACATGTTGGAAGAAATAGAGGCGCTTATTCGTGATCCTGTCAGCACTACTTCTTCTTACACTTCTTCATCGTTTGGTCTGGACATGGATTTAGATTTTTCTTCTGATGTGGCCGATATATTCAGTTTAGATTTCTTAAATACTGGTACAACAAGTTTTTCTAATTTGCGTGGTAAAGACTTATATAATGCCGCTAAATCTCGTTGTAAAACGGTTTTAAATCAGTGTGAGGCAGCTGGGGCCAATGTTGATCAAATTACAGGAAATTATGATTTAGCGATAGATAAAGATTGTATCGCATATGAACAGGGTTTAACCAAGATGAACGAAACTTTGGTTTCGAATGTGCGTAGCGCTAACTTAATGTTACAGAAGGCGCGCTTGGCGGTGTTACAAAACAAGAACCAGTATGATGCAAAGGGATGTATTGCTGCACTGGATGCTTGTATGACGGACGAAATGGTTTGTGGCGCTGATTATACAAAATGTTTGGATCCTACTAAGCGATACATTGATGAAAATGGTGATGTTGTTCTGGGTGAGAATATAACGAATATTACCGCATTTATGAAAAATTACGATAATTCAAAAATAACAGACGCTTTCCTTAGCCAAGCTTATAAAATGTCGACGAGTGTTGATAGTTGTACGAAAGAACCAGATAAGGATGGTGTCGGTAATAACGGTGCTTGCATTGTAAAATATCTGTTACAAAAAATAGGTACTGGGCAAGAAGTAACTGATGAAGGATTGTGTCGTGCAGTATTGGATAAATGTCAGGCATATACATACGATGATAACGAGAAATATAATGCTTATAATGACATCGTTGTCAATTATGTTCAGAGAGCAATGGTTAATATTCAAGCGGAACAGCGCCAGATAATATCTGATTACGCATCAAATTGTATGTTGGATATTGCAAACTGCTATAATCAGCAAGTAACGCAGGTTAATGCGTGGTCGTCAAGTGCCAGCGTAAGCAGCATTTATAGCGTTATGCGTGGCGCATGTCGTAACGTAGCTTTGACGTGTGCTTATGCTGTATTTGCTGAACCTGAAGACAGTACTAACGCTTCTACGGCTTGTATTTATTACACAGATACATCTAAAACTACCGTTGAACAAAATGAGTCTAACTGTATAGATAATATATCACAAATGTTTTATCAGTCATTGTTATGCCCGGATAATTCTACATATCAAAAAACAGACGGTGAAGCGGGTTCCAATGATTATGTTAATGATCGTTGTAAATGTAATAATGGTTATGAACCTTTTGGATCGCAGTGTTTGCGTAAATGTGACACAAATTTTGTACGTAATTCTTATGGTACGTGCGTATGTGATTCTAGCTCTGGTTATACCATGGTGGACGGTTCTTGTGTAAAATCTACTAACTCTGATTAAGGTTAAAAAATACGGTTTTTTAAACCGTTTTTTTATGCTGAAATTTTTTCCATAAAATTATTATGTGCATTAAGTTCAGTTTCGTGTGCTGGAAAATGACGTCGAGGAAAATTACCTCCGATTTTAGGATGCGCTAAAAACGCGTCGTGTTGTTTAGCGATAATATCTGTAACGTCTGGTGCGGGTGCAGTATTTTCAAGTTCTTTATATACCTTTGCCAGAATTTCAGCGTCTATTAATGCACCATGGGCATCTGCACGTGCAGTTAATGATATGCCATACCATTTTGCCAGTGCATCTAAAGAATAGCTCTTGGGACCAAATACACGATTTCGCGCAATAACTATAGAATCGTATTGTTGGGTACGCGGAATTTGCGGTAAACCGGCCATCTGTAATTCATAATTGATGAAAGGAAAGTCAAAGTCTAAACCATTATGTGCAACTATTGGGCTGTCACCAATAAAGTCCAGAAATTTGGGGGCTATAATATTCATTTTCGGTTTGTCTTCCAAAAAAGCATTAGAAATTTTATGAACCATGTACGAATCAGGTGGAATTATTTTCCCGTCTGGGTTTATGTATTCATGAAATGTATTATCTGTAATATTGCCATCAATCATTTCAACAGCGCCGATTTCTATACACCTGTCGCCACGCATGTATTCTAGACCGGTTGTTTCTATGTCAAAACAGATAATACGCCCCATTTCCTATCCTTGTAAAATATGTTTTTGATAACTTCACTTTGTGTATTATAATGTGTTGGTGAATTTAATGCTAGAAAATCTTAATCCAGAACAAAAAAAAGCAGTTGAAACGACAGAAGGGCCGTTGTTAGTGCTTTCTGGCGCAGGAACTGGGAAAACACGCGTACTGACGACACGTATTGCATATATATTGAATAACGCATTGGCTTTGCCGTGGCAGGTTTTGGCGCTTACTTTCACTAATAAAGCCGCTAATGAAATGAAAAATCGGTTGGCTATGTTTTCAGCAGATTCTGGGTGGTATGCCGGGGACGTTTGGTGTGGTACTTTTCATTCTATTTGCTTGCGTATTTTACGGGCTAATGCGGTTGCTGTTGGATTACGGCGTGACTTTTTGATATACGGTGAAGACGAACAGAAAACAGTTTTAAAACATGCATTATCTGAATTAGGGCTGGATATAAAAGATTTTAACCCAGCTGACTGGATAGAACGTATTTCTGCAATAAAAGATAGAGGTTTAAATAGTTATGAGCATACTTCTGCTATTGCAACTAAAATATTAGATGCATATAACAGTGAACTTTCCAGACTTGGGGCGATTGATTTTGGTGATATTATATTAAAAGTTCTGGAGTTGTTTAATGCGATGCCGGATGTGTTAACTCGTTATCAGAATCAATTTAAATATATTTTAGTGGATGAGTTTCAGGATACTAATCTTGCCCAGATGCAATTTCTGCAGATGTTGACACAGAATAAAGATAATCCAAATATATGTTGCGTGGGTGATGATGATCAGTCCATTTATTCTTGGCGTGGTGCAGAAATAAAGAATATTTTAAACTTTGAGAAAAATTTTCCTAGTGCTCAAATAATTCGTTTGGAAACCAATTATCGTAGTACTCCGAATATATTGGGGGCGGCGAATTCTTTAATTCGTCATAATTCTGGGCGTTTGGGGAAAGATTTGCGTGCGAAGTCTGGTGTTAATGACGGTGAACCTGTATACGTTTTAACCGTACCAAGTGATTTCGATGAGGCAAGGTTAGTTGCAGATACAATAATGCGTAAAGATGATGCAGAATCTTACGCAGATTATGCGGTGTTAATACGAGCTGGTAGTTTATCTCGTTTGTTTGAAGAAGAATTTACATCTCGGGGTATACCATATAAGTTAATTGGAGCAACGAAGTTTTATGATAGAGCAGAAATTCGTGACGCGATTGCGTACTTGCGTGTATTAGTATACCCGTTTGACGATATTTCTTTTATGAGAATTATTGGAAAACCGCGTCGCGGTTTTGGCCCAGCAGCAATTAATAAGTTGCGACTACTTGGTGAAAATTTAATGGCTGGGTTAAAAAATGCGAACTTAACCGGAAAGCAGGGAACCGCAGCGGACGAGTTTTTGTCGGCATTTGATTTTGATTGGAAAAATATGCGACCAATGGAGGCGGCACAAAAAATATTAGATGCTTCTGGGTATATACAGATGTGGCGAGAATCTAAAGATATTGATGCGCCAGATAGGTTAGATAATATTCGTGAATTAATTACAAACGTAATATCTAAGTACGATACTTTAGAAGAGTTTTTAGAGCATGCCGCTTTGATGATGACTGATGATAATGATTCAGACGACGTGGTAAATTCTGCAGATTCTGTCAGCATTATGACGATACATGCTGCAAAAGGGTTGGAATTTGATACTGTTTTCTTACCTGCATGGGAAGAAGGCATTTTCCCAAACGATATGGCGATACAGTCTGGGGGCCTAGAAGAAGAGCGTAGGTTGGCATATGTTGCAATTACGCGTGCAAGAAAACGAGCTATCATAATAAATACTATGTCTAGGTTAGTCTTTGGAACTAGGCAGTATAATTCTCCTAGTCGATTTATAACGGAAATGGATAATCGCTTTTTAGATTTTCAGGGTGGAAGTCCTAGGCCTCATAAATATTATCACGGAGTACCTACACCATATTCAGAACCTGTCAAACAGCGCCGAGAGTCAATTAAACACGCGTCGTCAGTAGGGCGATTGGTAGAACATCAAGAAATGGGACGAGGTGTTGTAATAGAAGAAAACGATGATATTTTGACGGTTGCTTTCCGCGCGCGTGGAATAAAAAAAGTTGCACGTAAGTTCGTTGCGTTTGTGGATTAAATGAGCGTAATAATGTTTTTATTTTTTTTCACGCCATAGTTTAATAAATTCTTTGCTTTTGTTATATGTACTTGTCCACAATGTCTTAATATCATTGGTAAAGTCTTTTTCAAAACTATTATTTATTTTACCACCTAGATCTTCGGCAATTTTATCAGCCTTGTTGGCAAGATAGGCAACCAATAATCCTGTTAGTAGTGTTATGACAAATCCGGCGTTATCTAATGTTGGGATCTTAGCAGATAGATCAGCGTCTATTGTGCCAGATAATAGTGCCGCACATAACGCGATAACAATTGATAAAGAAACGAAATAAATAGCGGCGTTTATAAAACGTTGAATTTGATTTGATAAAGTTTCTGGTTTGAACAATCCCAGAAAACCGTTAAATATATCTCCGACAATACCTTTATATGAAGTGTTTTTTACGGTTTCCGCAATCGCGGTAAACGGTAACATTATAACGGCCAAGAACAAATCCATTATAACGCCAAGACCCATAAGAGTAAACTTAAATGCATTATATATAAAGATTACTATAAAAGCAGCACCAACCGCCATTGTAAAAGCACTGGTCCCAATGCCGGCAATTAACCAATGCCAACCTGCGGCAATTGCCGTTGTAAAAAAGCCAGATAAACGCGTGGGAACACAAAGAATATCTGCGGCCGCTTTTGCGTCAATTATCATTCCATTTGAGGCTTTGGCAGCGGCATATTCGCGAATGGCATTACAGGTATCTGGTATTTGTGCACCGGCTGAATTCGTCACGGCATTTAATATAAGATCTGACATATAAGTTGCGATGCTTATTATTGGCCCCATAATCCACATGAATACTTGTGCCGGTCCTTGGACAAGAATAATTGACCAAATTGCTATTATAGCACCCTTTTTAACGATCGTTTCACCAAGTGCCATTGCGCTGGAACCTTTAGTGATCATATTATAGGCTTCAAACATAATCCATAATATATATGTCAAGATCATGAATATTATTGCGAAACGAACAAGCGAAGAATCTAATATATCCGCCAACCACGAAAGAGCGTCCATCATCGCAAAGCCTATTTTTGCTTCGACTGGTACATAATTTGGAACCAACTGTTTCTTTTGAAATTCGGATTGGAATTTAACCATATCTGACCCAAGCATAGTATTAAATTGTTCTATGTTTTCTGTAGTCATCCAATCGCCATAATCGCCAACTTCTGTAAATGGTACGTTTGTGGTTGCTGCTGTTACAGGTTGTATCGTTAACAGACCTGCAAAAGCAACTGCGATTATGTTTTTAAAGATTTTTTTTAATAATCTCATTATTCTTTACCAGTTGCCTTTGATATTGTTTCAAATATTTGTCTTGGACTGTCCCATATTTTTTTGCCTAAATCTTTCGCCCATGTTCCAAAATCAAATTTTTCTGAACCTTCTGCTATTAAAATACTATCAACTTTTGGTTTAATCGCATAGAAATATAAGAAGAACAGCAAAATCATCATTAATAAAAATTCCCAACCATCATCCATGAAGTCAAAAGCACCAGGGTATTGATTCTCAACTTGGGTACGTTGAGCTATGAAACAAGCTTTGAATTTATCTGCGTCAATTTCACCGTCTACAGTGGCAACATGTTCGCAAGTTGAAAAAACGTTTATAACAGATAATGTTTGAGCATTAGGGTTTTCTATTTTTTGTCCCATTAGTGGAGGTAAAATTGCGCTATACCCATCACGTGGACCAGGGAAGTAAGAGTCTGCAGCATAAGCAACAATTGCATATGTAATAAGTACTTTTAAAGTTATTCCTACAATTTTTATTGCTGAGTTTACTAACATATTTATGGCGTTTTTTATAACACCGTTGGCTAAAGACCATGTTTGTTCAAATGCAGCGGCGGCTAATAATAACGGTAAGAATATAATTAAAAAAACTAATTTGAACACAACAGATAATATTTGAAAGACTAGATCAAATCCAATTATTAAAAACATTAAAACTAATGTTAGCCCGGCTAACCATGTTAATACCCCACCACCTAATCCTAGCCATGCGTAGTTCATTAAAGAAAAACCCCCGGCGGCTCCTGCCAGCATTACACTATTTATATTACCCATAACGCACATAAATGGTTGTAATATTGGGTTTAATATATCAGAGTTTTTGCTTGTCGTTGTTAAAGCCCCGCACTGTGCCGCATCTGATACACCTGTTGCCGCCATAGAAAGTTCAGCACCGACAAACAGAACCGGTGTTATAGTTATGTTTGAAACAGTTCTTAATGCCGCTGTGCCACCCATACCTAAAGCACCCATAAGTGCGCCAACAATTAATACCCTGGCACCTTGTCGCCATACTTTGTCAAACCAACCAGCCAGTTCAAGCTTTTTTTCTTTTTCGTCTAATTCTGAGGTTTTTTTCGCCGCGTCAAAAATATATTTTGCGGTATAGATAATTAGAAATATCCCAAAACCAAGAGACATTAATATCCAAATGTTATCAACCATTGCGGTCCAAAACATTTCTGCAGCGTTACCAATAACTGTAAATAGTTGTTCGATATATCCGCATAAAAAGCAGCCATTTGCTGACGCTATATTCCCATCGCTTACACCAATTGTATTCATAAAACCATCTAAACTGGTATAAGTTATTGCAGCCCCACCAATAGAAGATGATAAATACCATATACCGATACCTAACGCAATTGCGCCCATAATAAATTTGATAGCAATCATTATTAATTTTGCTTTCATAGTTTACTTCTTTTCACCGTCTTTTTTGCCATCGCTTTCTTTATTTCCGGTACCATCTTTTTTTTCATTTTCATTTTTTTTGTTTTCTTTATCTTTGGCGTCGCCGCCATTTAAAATATTTTTACCGATATTAGTTGCAGTCGTAATTACTGAAGATGTCAATTTCATTGCGTTGTCGGCTAATTCTTCACTTAAGTTGTTCTTTGCGGATACACCAAAAGAATCTAATATCATAGAAGTTACCTGTGGAATTTGGTCGTATATAAAGTTTAACACATATACCAATATAATGCAGCTGCCCAAAGTCATAGCGGCAAGATTTTCTTCGGATAAATCACCTGCAAACACTTGCCCTGTTGTAATAAGTTCCATAATTTCTGCTGCACTCTGACCGGGTGCAGAAAAGAATTTAGCAAGTATTACCATAATAACAGTATAGGTTATTACAGCAGACGCAAGCGCAATTATTGAATTAATTAGGTCTTTAAATTGCTTTGTTCCTATGTTTTTACCAAGAGAAGAAATCCATTTTGGTGCATCGTCTCCTTTGAAAGCGACCAATATTAAGGACAGTGGGAAAAAGAATGCAAAAAACGTCATTGCTACGATTATGTCTGCAAAGTAAAAGCAGAAACGGATAAAAAATTTAAAGAAACCGTAAAATAAATAGGCCCCTATAAAGAATAAAATAATGTGTTTTATAAGCGAACCAATCCCTAATAATGCCTTTAAAGAAAAAGCTTTGTCCATAACAGCAATTCCTAGTTTCATATATGACTGGAATTGAGTAATGGTTGTTTTCATCAGCATAATTATTTTGTCACGTAATTGTGGTCGAAAGAATCCTTCTTCTGACATTTTTTCTGGTTCATATGTTACCTTTTCAGTAACATCTGTGCTGTCGATATGTAACATACTTTGGGTATAGATTAGTGTTATATCCGCAACAGGTTCAAATGTAATGCTTGTTATAAAACGGGGAAACATGACACCCATGCTTAAAAGTGTAAGCGCTACTAAAGAGTTTATAATAACAGGTTTGATGGATTTTTGGTACAATGGGTCTGAAATATCCTCTTTCATATTTTTCCAGACCGCGTTTATGACGTAAAAAGAAAATAAAATGCAAAACAATATTGCACAGAATATTACAAATTGATTATATACTGCACCAGCGGCATCTGACACGATTTGAAATAAACGGTCAAATACGGGACAGCCCCAGCACTGTACCGTATCATCAATCAAAGAATTCATAAATCCGTTCATTTCTTTTTAAACCATCCTATTGCGGTACCAATTGCAGAACCTGCACTTTTAATGCGGTTAGCAAATACTTTTGTATCCCCTTTTACTTGGTTGTATAATTTATCCATACCCGATCCGACATATGAATCTAATTGTTTGCGAGTAAGCTCAAATATACGAAACATTAAATAAAACGTTAATATTGCAGATAACCATAATATAGAGTGCTGTCCGAACCCAAGTGCGCTATTTGCAATGCTTGGAACATTTGATGTTGCGGTTCCCCCAGCCGCCACAACAAATATGGAAGAGTTCCATTGGAATAAAGATTTTATGATTGCTATGTTTACGCATAAAATAAAAGAGCATGCGATCATAGTTATGACAATTTTTTGTAGTGCTTTAGTTATCCCACCAAACGCAGGCCATACGTCTAGCCATTGTTTGCTGGGCTTTGCGACATATGTTAATACTTGAAATGGGTAAAGTACTAAAGCCATTCCAAAGTTAAAGATGGCTTGTATTATAAGCAAAGCCATAAATAAATTACTGGCGACAAAAGTGAAAACTAATATTAGCCCCGTAATCAGATTTAAGAAATCTTCTCCGCCATGTGGAATGAGTGTTATTAAACCGCGCAAACCCTGATTTATAAATTCAAAGCCGCGTTTAATAATTGTGTTATTCGCATGAGATATATCTGATACGGGCTGTACTAAAAATTCGCAACTGTCTTGAGTCAGCCAACCTTGTTCTATTATTGATGGGGGACATTCTATTTTAGGGGCGTTTATACCTGCGTCATTAACAGTTTCTGTTATACTGTGGGTATAAAGCGAACCGAATTTTAGGAATGGATTTATAAGCCATTCTGTTAAATATACAGGTTTAATCTGTAATAGGACCGTTACAGCAACAATTGCACGAATTGCTGGTTTAAGCATGTTGCTGGCTATAGTTATTCCATCAACGCCATCTGAAATTTCACCGCCACCAGAAAAACCGAAAAAAGAAACCCACAATTTTGGAAAATACATTTTGAGTAAATATAATACCATAGATACAGCTAAGAATCCCCAAACAAGAATATATATTATACCGGTTCCCCCACCAACAAAGAATTCATATCCCCCAGTGGCGATAGCCATAAGTGCGTCTAATATTATTGGAATCAGCGGGGCTAAATTTAAAGCGTCGACTATTGTGCGTTCAGCAGCACCTGCAATTGATGGCATGAATAAAAAGCACGCTAATAAAGCAACGCTTAATATGCGCTTAAAAGCGGGATAAAAATTTTGTTTTAATGAAAACATTCTCTCTATGTTATTTTATCTTTTCAATTATATCACATTTACGGCAAAATATGATATACTTAAAAATAATGAATAAATTAAAAAAGTTTTGGATAGTTTTTTTATCTTTCTTGCCCTTTTCTGCAGGGGCGGTTGCTCCATTAGTCGTGGGTACGATTGCTGGTTTGGGTGTTATTGCTGGTTTTTCTATATACAGAACTGCTGCCCCAGTAAATATGGCAGACGCATTAAATTTTTTCAGTACTTGTTGGTCGTGTCAGATGTTCTCTGACATTATGGCCACTATGTCCGGTTTACTCCCGCGGGTTTATGGTGCGATGGGATCTGTAATATTGCCGTTATCTGCCGGATTAATGGCGATATGGTTTGCGTGGAAATTATTTTCCGGTTTTATAAACGCAAAAATAGAAGAGCCTTGGACAATTGTCGGTGATTTCGGAACAAAATTTATAAAGTTAGGTTTGGTTGCAGGGTTGCTTGTCATACCCCTGCCAAGAATATTAACAAATGTTGTAATAGAGCCTGTATTTAATGTAGGTTTGTCTTTAAATCGTGCTGTCGCCGGAAATGATGATTTTGCAAAGTGTGTGGTTGCCACCGCTTTGGCGGACCCTAGTGCTGCAAGTGTTTCTACAGCCTCGGCTGGTGCTTTTTCGCCCAAACTGCGGCATAATTTAGTCTGTGAAATAGCCAATATTCATCAGATGACCGGACTTGGAATGACAGTTGGTTGGACAATGTTAAGTATGGCTTTTAATGAAGAATACATGCATCATTTTTTATGGTTTGTCCCGATTTTTCCGAATATACCTATCTTTTTTACCGGTTTACTTATATTAGTTTTGTTCTTTTTTGCGTTACTGCCGGTGCCTTTGTATTTCTTGGAAGTTTTTATAACGCTTTCAATGGATTTAGTAATGTTGCCGTTTATGTTAATGTCTTGGCTGTTTAAGGGATGGGCAATATTCCCAGATGGGGGCAGAAATGTTAAAAAAATGATAGAGGATGTTATAAAGGCGACGGCTGGAATTGCCTTGGTAGGCGTTTTTGTCACGTTTTCTGTCATGTTTTTAAACGCTGTTTTTGGACAGTGGGAGGGTGCTGATAGATTAGCACTGGCGCTATCAGAAAATGATTCAACTATTTTGATGGATGGTTTATTAATGCGAAATGACAGCATAATAACAATAATTTTAATGGGAATTTTCATTGCTATGTTCATGACAATGATACCTACACTAGTAAAAACTTTGTTCGCGAACGTAGAAATTCCTGAAACCTATTACGAAAAGACGAAAGAAAATTTAAATATTTTATGGAAAAGCCTGAAAAATTGGTACGAATCACTAAAAAAATAAAAAATCAAGTGCTTTATTTAACGTGCCCCCCTTTTTTGAGAGTTCCGAATCTGATATAATTCATAGCAATGAAGCAGTTTCCGATTCTTTATTGGCCACGTAAGATGAACGCTGATACTGATTATCAGCTGGCGCGTAAGGTTATAAATGGTGCAACCGGTGTCATGCCAGATGTGGTAACTGGTGACGTTGATCTGATGTTGATTTTAGAAGAAAACCCCAGTGCTACGATATATTATCCTGTGTTTTGTGAATCCACAGGCTGGTGGGGTGAATTGTTGGGGGGAAGTGCGGTTGTTACAGATAAAATGATCATTTCTCCAGAATGTCAGCTAATGGTCATAGAATCTGAACGTACGGCGAATAAAGCCGGAAAAGGCGGGAAAAATCAACTGTTGGCGGCGGAAATATATCCGGCCAGCGGTTTTTTTAAGAAAATGAATTCTGGTATTGCAACTGTGGCAGATATGTTGGCAACTGATGCTGGAACTATTTTAGCGTTGTTTACCGGTAAGAATCAGTCTCAATTTATAAATGTATTAGAATCTACGGGAAATTCATATTTAGGCTGCATCGGCAGATATTAATGTGTTAATATTGCTTGATTTCCGGAAAAATACTTGTATAATTTTCACGCTTTGTTTAAACAATAAAAGGGTAATAAGATGAAAAAAGGAATTCATCCAGAATATCATGAAATAAACGTAACCATGACAGATGGTAAAACGGTAAAAATGTATTCTTCTGTGAAGAAAGATTTGGTTTTGTCCACAGATAACTTAAATCATTCTGCATGGACTGGTCAACGCAGCAATGTCGGCGAAAAGGGTCAACGTGCTGCTGGTTTTAAGAGTAAATTTGCTGGATTTAAATTTTAAAAGTACCAAATGCTTTAAATCGGACGGGTGGTTGCAATGGAACTGTTGATCAAAGGTTCAACCGAATTAAATAAAATGTTCATGGCGTTACAGCGTACTGCGGCTGGATTGCGCCACGATTTCGGAGAGGTTGAAAATTTACAACAGTCTTTACATGGCGCGCGCGATTTCGTGAAAAAAGCTGCGGCAAGAATAGAAGAAAGCATTCTTAATGATTTATTGCTTGTTCGGCCGTCAGCGGGTTTGTTGACACCAAATGTTTCTCGTGAAGGTGACGGGCGGGACGAATTTGTACTTTCTTTGTCTGGGGCATCAAATTTTATTCGTGCAAACCCACATTTTGCGATTTCTTTGGCATTACGTTCGAATGATGAAACAAAAATAGCATTAGTATATTCCCCAATTGATGAACGTTTATATTATGCAGAAGCAGAACGTGGAACTTATGTCTTTTCTGCGTATCATTCTGCTCGGGTAAAGGTTTCTAATTTATCAGAACCTTCTGAAATAACTGTTGCGTATAATGTATCAGACGGGCGTTCTGTAATTGGCGATGCAAGACGTACAGGGTGTCCTGCCTTAGATTTAGCCTGGGTCGCATCAGGTAAATTTGACGCGTTTGTTTCTGATCCGCTAGATTTTGCGGAAATTGCTGCGGGGGATCTATTGGTGCGTGAGGCTGGTGGTAAAATTGTTATGGGAGCAGATTTAATTGCAACAAACGGTAAAGTAGAAATATAACGTATAAAAAATAAATAAACCGCCTAAGGCGGTTTTTTATATGCATGAACTTTGAATAATGTGCCTGACATAAAGTAAAGAAGGACTTAAATTTTTAATACAAACTTGCAAACCGGGAATAAATATCGTAAACTTTAATAGTTATGAAATTCAAAAAAATATTACGAATTTTCCTGAATACTTTGTTTTGGGGCTTTACTTTTTGTATTGCTGCATTGGCAGTATTAGTTTTTATTTATGGTAACGATTTGCCAGATTATAAAAAGTTGGCAACTTATGCTCCGCCTGTGGCGACGCGATTATATGCTTCTGATGGCAGTTTGTTGATAGAATATGCGGAAGAAAGACGGGTTTTTATAGATTACGCAGATTTACCACCACAACTTATAAATGCTTTTATCGCGGCAGAAGATCAGAATTTCTGGACACATCCCGGTATCGATGTCCAGGGAATTATGCGTGCCTTAGTAAATAATGGGTTGCATATGTTGGGCTTTGATGCGCGTTTTTCTGGTGCGTCTACGATAACTCAGCAAGTTGCAAAGAATTTCTTTTTAACATCAGAAAGAACGATTTCACGTAAAATAAAAGAGGCTATTTTAGCGCTGCGTTTAGAAAGAACATTTTCTAAAGAACATATTTTAACACTATATATGAATCAGATATATTTGGGGGCTCGTGCATATGGTGTAGGATCTGCGGCATTGATGTATTTTAATAAACCTGTATCTGAATTGACTTTATCGGAATGTGCATTTTTAGCCGCGTTACCAAAAGCACCTAATAATCGTGATGATGCAGTTGTTCGGCGAAATTATGTTTTGCGTCGTATGGTAGATGAAGGTTATATAACTAAAGAAGAGGCGGATGCCGCGTCCGCAGAACCACTAAATATTAACAGTGGTTTTACCGCACAGATGGAAGAAGATTTTCAATATTTTGCAGAAGATGTGCGTCGGCAATTATTAGAGACTTTGGGTCGTGAAACCTTATATAATGAGGGGTTGTATATAAAGACAACGATTGTCCCGGAATTGCAGCATGCCGCTAGCGCAGCTTTAAACAAAGAACTGGATAGGTATAACTCCATTCGTGGGGAAAACGAGGCAAAATTACAAGGTGCAATTATTGCTATGAACCCGCATACTGGACGTATTGTTGCAATGACGGGCGGGCGTTCTTTTAACGAAAGTTCATTTAATCGTGCAACGCAGGCCATGCGTCAAATAGGAAGTACGATAAAGCCTTTTGTGTATCTGGCAGCATTGGAGCGTGGCGTGTCTCCAGAAAGTTTAATTTTAGATGCACCAATTGTTGGATGGCGTGAAGATGATACGCTATGGAAACCCGAAAATTATGATAAAAAGTTTTTAGGTGATATACCTTTGCGCTATGCGTTAGAGACTTCGCGTAATGTTCCGGCTGTTCGAATGGTTCAAAGTTTGGGCGTGGAAAATGCAATAGAGGTTGCACAACGATTTGGCGTATATCCAGAAAATTTAAAAAATATAAATCTTTCTTTGGCTTTAGGATCTGGTGAAACAACGTTGCAAAAATTAGTTCAGGGGTATTCGGCTTTTGTAAATGGAGGATATTTGATAGAGCCTAAATTAGTTGATTATATTGAAGATAGATATGGACGTGTACTTGACGGAGGAAAAGTGACGTTGATTGAGTGGAACGAGGAACTTTTGCCGCCAGAAAAAATATCAGACGCTGAACCATTATCAGATCCGCAAAGTTTGTATCAAATGGTATCTATACTACAAGGTGTTGTTGAGCGCGGAACAGGAAAGCAGGCGCGTGTGCAAGGACATACAATTGCCGGGAAAACAGGAACAACGAACGATGTAAAAGATATCTGGTTCGTCGGTTTCTCAAAAAATTTAATTGCAGGAGTATATCTTGGGTTTGATTTGCCGCAACCGTTGGGGCAAGGTGCCGGCAGTCATATGGCCGCCCGCGTTTTTGCAGATTTTATGAAAGTTGCGCTGGCAGGTGAAACAAATCAACCTTTTTCTGTCCCCGATGGTTTAACTTTTGTGCGTGTTAATCGTAATAGTGGTGCCGCCGCATCTGCAGATCCTAATGGGACAATCATTACAGAGGCTTTTAAACCTGGTCAGAAACCTAATCCTGCTCCGCAGAAAGAAAATAAAAAGTCAGGTCCTGTTGTCGGCGGCGTGTTTTAATAAACTTTTTTATAAAAATGTGTTATCATATATTTTATTAAAAGACGGAGGTTCACATGAAAAAGATGGCTTTGCTAGGATGTATGTTTTTAGCACTGATTGCATGCAGTAAAGAAGATTCCGGACTGAATTGCGGTGCGTATCATGTTGATATAACTATGTCTGAAGACGGAGAAACAATAAACGCTGTAATAAATGGGGATGAGGTATCGTTAAATCATGCTATTTCTGCGTCAGGGGTACGTTACGTTGGTGAATTAAATGATACCATTGTAACTTTATGGAACAAGGGCGAAGATTGGACACTTTATTTAAATGAAGAAGAAATGATAGAATGCAAGTAATTGTTAAATAACTTTAGCTTTTTATAATTATGTGATAAAATGTCAGCATAAGAAGGAGATTTTTATGCTGACATCTTTATTCCTTGGACGTGGTGTAACGTTTTTTGCCAGTGGATGGACCCAGTTTGCGGCCGCATTTGGTTTAGCGTTTTTAATAGTATTTTTATTCGGTCGATCTTTTATAAATACGATGCACCGTATTCAGAAAAAAGGCCAGCCTATCAGTGAAAACGTACCAGAGGCGCATAGAAAAAAAGCAGGAACACCAACAATGGGTGGGTTGCTTATTCTTACTGCGATTATAATACCAAGTATTTTGTTTATGCCGATTTCTAATCCTACTGGTTGGATAGCATTGTTGGCTTTGGTAATGTTTGGTGCAATAGGATTTGTAGACGACTATAAAAAGGTTGTGTCTCAATCAAAAAAAGCCGCTAATGGGCTGTCGCCATTGACACGTTTGGGGCTGGAGGCTTTATGTGTAATCATCTTGGCTTATTTAATAAATAGAACAACCCCTTTATATATTCCTGAATTGTCATTAGTTATGCCGTTTGGAATTACCTGGTCGTTGGGTATTCTTTATTATTTGTTTGCTTATTTTGTTATAGCAGGTAGCGCCAATGCTACAAATATAACTGATGGATTGGACGGCATGTTAGTCAAGTTATATATGCCTGTTTTGGTGGTTCTGGTTGTGGCGCTATATGGGGCGACGAGAATAGGCTTTATGGATACTGTTATGTTCCTTCCGACTGCTAACGGATTGTATGCGGTATTAGGAGCCGCCTTCGGTGCAGTACTTGGTTTCTTATGGTTTAACTCAAAGCCGGCATCAATATTTATGGGGGATGTTGGATCATTGGCGCTTGGCGGTTTTATGGGAACTGTAGCAATGCTTTTGAAATCCGAGATTATAATGGCAATTGCTGCAGGTATGATGGTTTTAATTTTGTTGTCTTCCTTTATACAGACAATGTATTTCAAATTATCCAGAAAAATATCAGGTACTGGGAAACGGGTGTTCTTGCGTGCACCATTACATCATCATTTTGAAGAGATGGGATGGCCAGAAACAAAAATAGTGGAACGCTTTTTCATAATATCGATATTATTTTCTGGGCTTGCGTTGGTTCTTTTGAAGTTTGCGTAAAATAAATCCCGGTTTACCGGGATTTTTAATAAAAATATTTTCATCAGTATATTTTCTTAAAAAAGATGATATAATATTCAAGACATGTTAAGAACCGAAGAAAGTAAACTTACGAGTTGGTATTTTGAAATAGACCGAAAGCTGTTGGCCTATGTGTTAGTTATGATGGTCATCAGCGTTATATGCATGATTTCTGCAGGATCTGTGGCGGCAGAACGTATCGGTCAATCTTGGAATTATTATATCGTTAAAGCAATCCCCTTTTATTTTATTGGCGCTGTAATTTTATTAGGAGCCAGTATGTTAAATAAAAAATGGGTTATTCGTATATCTTGGTTGAATGTTATAATTGGGTTGCTGTTATTGATTGTAACTATTGTTGCACCACATACTATAAACGGTTCAGATAGATTTGTTTCTTTGGGTTTTGCCAATGTTATGCCTGCAGATATTATGAAACCAGGTTTTATAATTATTACTGCATGGTTCTTGGCGAAAATGCGTGATGCATATGGTGATGATATATTTTTTAATAAATCGGCGTGGCAATTTAAGTGGTTGTCGTGGTGGCCGTATTTAGCAACTTTTGCATTGGCTTTATTAATAATTTTCTCTCATCCTGATCTAGGAACGTCTATTTTGTATTTGGCTGTGTTATGCGCCATGATGTTTATTGCTGGTTTACCATTGGTTATTATACCTGTAATAGGGTTAGCGGGGGTTGGATTGTTAACTGTTGCCTTCTTTACAATGTCGCACGTACACAATCGTATAATTTCCTTTTTTACAGGTACGGGAGATACTTATCAAGTAACCCAATCTGTACAATCTATTCAAAATGGTGGTTTGTTTGGTCAAGGAGACGGTTCTTTTGTAAAGCAGTCATTGCCTGATGCACATACCGATTTTATATTTGCTGCTTTGGCAGAAGATGCTGGTGCGATATTGGCATGCGCCTTGCTGGTTTTTTTGATGTTGGTATTACGTCGTTTGATCTTAAACGCGACTAATGCCCGTGATAAATTCGTTTTTTATGCTGCAGGTGGAACAGCGGCATTGTTTGGAACACAAGTGTGTATAAATTTAATGTCTACGCTGCATTTGTTTGCGCCTAAAGGTATGACATTACCATTTATATCATATGGGGGTAGTTCGTTATTGGCTTTCTGTTTGCTGTTCGGTATGATAATGGCAGTAGTACGAGAAGATAAGTGGAAATAAAAAAGGTATGGATAATGAGAATATGGATTGCGACTGGTGGTACTGGTGGGCATGTTTTTCCTGCTTTAAGTGTGGCTGCTGAGTTAGTAGCGCGTGGTCATCGTGTAACCATTTCGGCAGATCGTCGCGTAAAAAAAATGGTGCGTGACGGTGCACCAAATGGTGCAAAAATAGCGTCGGTTTGGGCTTCGGGTGTTGGCGCAAAAAGCCGGATTAAGCAGGTGGTTGCTTTGTCGAAAATCGCTGTTTCTGCTGCATGGTTGTCATTGCGCTTCGTTTTCTTGCGCCCTGCACGCGTCGTTGCCTTTGGTGGATATGCGTCGGTACCTGTTGTGTTCGCCGCACATTTATGGAAAATACCTACTTATTTACATGAACAAAACGCTGCTATCGGGCGCGCAAATAAATTTACTATGCGGTGGGTAAAGACTCTTATGACTAGTTTCCCAACTGTTGATGGTATACCTTCAAATACATCCGCCAGAGTCGTTTATACGGGGTTACCTGTGCGACATGAATTCTTGGCTGCTGCTGGATCGCCTATACCTGCTGCTTCTAAGTTATTAGTTACTGGTGGTTCTTTGGGGGCGCAGATATTAGATGAGGTTGTTCCGGCCGCATTATTACAAATGAAAAATAAAAAGATATTTGTTACGCATCAGACGCGCCCAGAAAATGTCGCTAGATTACAAAAATTATATGCAGATAATAAAATTAGAGCAAATGTTTTGTCTTTTATACATGATATGGCAGGCACGATTGTTGATGCGGATTTAGTAATTGGGCGTAGCGGTGCTAGTACAGTTGTAGAATTAGAAACAATAGGGCGTGGTGCAATACTTGTTCCACTAAATATAAATCCGGACCAGGCTGCTAACGCAAATAGTTTTGCACGTCTTGGGGGTGGTTTTGCGGTGCCACAAGAAAAGTTTACACCAAAATGGCTGGCCGCAACGTTGACAGAGTTATTTGATAACCCATCACGATTGGAAAAAATGGCTAAAAAGTCTCTTGTTCCTAATAATGCGGTTCAAACAATTTGTGATGAAGTAACAAAATAATAATTTGTGTATTTTTCTGCTTGCTTGCGATTCGCTATTTGTTCTATCATAAAGTAAGGAAGGAAAGAAAAATGCGACAGATTGCAATCTCTGTTTTATCGCTATTTATTGTTTTGCCTGCTTTTGCAGATGTAAGGTTACCAGTTGTAAATATTACAGCAGGTGGCGTTTCTGCACGTGCTGCGTTCGGTGAACCCGTGGTAAAACAAACAGAAAAGGTCGTTGCAAATAATGCAACAAATGGGGAGAATAAAGAAAAAATTGCGAACGCCGAAACCAATAATCGGGGTGTTGTATCACGTAATACAATTAGCAAACCTGTGCAGATTGATGCGTTGGCAGACGCAGGTGAGCAAATTATTGCATCAGATATATTATCACCACGTCGACCAAGTTCTGATTTGTGGACCAGTTCGTCATCAAATATCATGCCTTTGCGGTTACCAACCCCACAGGAGTTTTCTGTAATTAGATCTGATTCTGCATTGCCAGAAGAAAGTTTAGATGGAGATATATCACAGCAGTTTGCATATGATTCTGGTATTAAAGAGGTTGTTAAAGAAAAGGAACCTTTGTCGGAATTAGATTCACAGATTGCTCGTTTAAATGAATTGCAACGGCTTGCGGATGAAAGCGTTCAAAAGAGTCTGGCCTCGAATGAAAAAGAACAATCTCGTCGTGTGGTTTCCCGTAACACAGTTACTCGTCAAACGTCGGAAACAACGAAATCATCACCAGATAATGAGATAAAGTTGGCGCGTATGGTGGTTCCTATGGATGATTCAGGAGATGATGTAATTGTTCGGGCCGTTCAACGTGCTGAATCGCCTCAGATAATCTCAACGCGTAACGAGATGACACAGATGAGCCCTACTGAATTACGAAAAGCGTTTAGAAAAACGTTTTTGTCAGAGAACAAGCATTTGTCTACATTCCAAATAGATAACCGTTTTGATGTTGCAAGTGATATGACGGTTAATGCAGAAGGTTTTACATCGGAACGGGATTTGTCCGAAACAGGTGGAATTCGCCCATTGGAAATAAAAATAAAATTTCGTAATGATGATGCAGCGTTATCTCGTGATAATTATAATTTGTTGACAGAATATGCTGGTATAGTATTAAGTAATCCTACACGTGCTGTACAAGTTTCTATTCCTCAGACAGTTACAACAAATGCAGATGATAGGAAATTGGCGGCTCGTCGATTGGCCATAATAGAACAAGTTCTGCGTGATAACGGGATTTCAGAACAAAGAATACTGCCGGTATTGTCTCAAAGAGATGAAGAAGGTTTGGTCTTGCGTATGATTTCATTAGATCAGTATGAAACATTGACTAAACAGCAACGTGATGTGTTTGGTGATACTGTCAGTAAGAAAACGTATAGAAGTATGTCTTGGTAAAGAAAATTCTTAGACGCGTAGGTAAGGGGTTTTCATATGCCGCGCATTTCATGATTGAGTTTTTATTTCCTGCTTCTTGTCCTTTATGTGGGAATTTAGTTTCTACAGATGGTGAACTGTGTGCGGATTGTTGGACTTCTTTTAATTGGATCGGGAATCCAAAATGTAAAAAATGTGGTTACCCCTTTCCAGCAAATCTAGATTTTGGAATACATCATTTGTGTCCACAATGTGCGGCTGGTAAGTGTGTGCTTGATTTAATACGTTCTGCTTGTGTGTATGATGATGTTTCTAAAGCCGCGATGCTGCCATTCAAACACGCTGGACGGATTAAATATTCGGCTTTTATGTCCAGAGCTATGATGTGGGCATTGCGAGATATTGATATAAAGCCTGATATAATTATGCCGGTACCTTTGGCTTATCGCAGATTATTTCATCGTGGTTATAATCAAGCAACGTTACTGGCTCGTCCAATTGCTAAGGCTTTTGGGGTGAAGTTAGATTTAGATAGTGTGCATCGTATATATCGGCCTGATATGGGGCATAAAAATATGGCACAACGAGCTGAAAATGTCCGTGGGGTGTTTCATGTAACCCGTCCAGATAAAATAAAAGGGAAAACAATTTTATTAGTAGATGACGTTATGACAACAGGTGCAACTTTTGCCGAACTTTATAAAGTTCTTAAAGCGGCTGGAGCTGCTGATATTTACGGGGTTACATTTTGTAGAATTGTTCGTGCTATTTAGTTTGTACTTTGATTAGTCTTGTTTACAAAAGTTTTTAACATATGTGTTTTATGACTTTCTACTTCTTGTAGTATGATTTTAGTAGAGCACATTTTTAACAATGTTTCTAATTTATCTGCTTTTGTTTTTGTATTTTTTTCTGTTTTGGCGTCATCCAATATCGGTTTTATGGATTCTTCTATAAGGACAGAGTCAATGTATAATTTATATTTTGCGTAACTGTTTGTTGCGTCTGAATGTGAATACAAGGTGTATATTTCTACATATGCATCCTCGCCTATACCCTTGGGAATAAAGAAAGAATAACATGAAAAATCTGTATCGTTATTAACGGATATATAACTTTTTGGTATAGAATTACATAATAAATAAAATAATTGATTTGTCATGATTGCTTCTACTCTTGTTGTTTTTGTTGTTTTAGTTTATTTAAAAAAATTTGTATTTCTTTTAGTTGATTTACATAGTGTTTTTCGGTTTTTTCTCTGCATATGGTTATTATGTTGCCTATAATATCTGATTCCGTAGGAAGCTCTGTTTGTTTTGAAATGCCTATAGATGCGCGTGGGTTATAATATTGTGCATAAATATATTTATCATCCATAGAGACTTCAAATAAACCTGTATATGGTGTATACGCTACGGTTAATAATCTTTTATGTATTGTGTTTTTTTCAGTTTCATAATGTGCGGACACCGTATAAATATTGATAGGCTTGTTGTTATTATTATATTTTACAGAATGGCTAATCGGATTTTCCGAAAAGATTTGCTTTATTAAAATCAGTTCACTAAATGCCATAGTTGATTCTTTGGTTTTTGTTAAATTTTAACATAGTACAAAAACTGTAGTTTGTCAATTAAAATATACAATGTCTTGAATTTTATTTTTAATTTGATAGGATTTATTGGGTACATTTAAAGCGGTTATATTATGAAATTAATTGTTCTATCTTTATTATTTGTTTTTTTATCGTTTAATGCTTTTGCGGGAATTCCTTTAGTTGGATTGTATCAGACAATTGATGATGAAACGAATTTACCAAAATCTATTGTAAATTTATACGAATATAAATCGGGCAAGGACTCTTTATTAGCTGGGCGTATAGTGGCTTTGTATGATGAAAAAGGGAATCTTTCAGAAACTGTTAATAATCCGGTAAAGGTTGCAGACAAGGTATCAGGAAAGCCGAAATATGTTGGGCTGGATATAATATGGGGTATGAAATGGGATGACGAGGATTCTGAATATAAAAATGGTAAGATAATGGACCCTAAAAAGGGCAGTATTTATTCAAGCGTAATTTGGCAAAATTCAGATGATAAATTGCAAGTGCGCGGGAAAATAGGACCATTCGGCAGAACTCAGACTTGGAATGTGTTAAATGTTTCTGATTTACCGATCGAGTTGCAGAAGATAGATACATCTGCATGGTCACCAGTAATAAGGAAATAAATATTTTGAAAAGGGTTATAGATGACAGAAAAGTATATTGAAAAGCGTGTTTTGCAAGCTTATCAGTGTGACAGATATGGTAACGTTCGTCCGTTAATTTTGATGAATGAATTACAGGGGGTTGCAGATACTCATGCTGAGGTTCTGGGGTGTGGTCGTACATATTTGATAGAACATAATATGGCCTGGGTTGTAACCCATTATCTTGTTGATATAATTGAAATGCCACACGAAGCCGAAGAATTGTCTTTTATAACATGGCCATCGGATCAAGACGGTTTGCGCGCTACGCGTGATTTCGAGGTTCGTGGTAGTGATGGGCGTTTAATGGTTCGGGCTACATCTCAGTGGATTTTAATCGATATGGAAAATCGGCGTCCGTTACGATTAGAAGAGAAATTAGCAACGTGGAATATAATTCCAGAACGGGCATGGGACAGAACTTTTGAAAAATTCCCAGACTTTGAAACCAAAAAAACGCATTTATTTAAATGTCGCTTTGATGATATTGATGTAAACCAGCATATAAATAATGCTGTTTATGCAGTTTGGGCAACGGAAAGCGTTGGTTATGTTTATCGTAATCAACATAAATTGAAACGTATTGAATTGAACTTTAAAAAAGAGATAAACCCAGATACACCGGAGATTTCTGTAGACGTTACAATTGATGGTTTGATAAGCCGGCATAAAATTAGAACCGGTGATGTTGAACACGCTTATGTGATATGTACTTGGGAAGAGTTATAAAAAAACCGCAATTGCGGTTTTTTATTTTACTGCTGTTACAGCTAATCTTTTACGACCCGCTGCACGACGACGATTTAAAACTTCGCGTCCGCCTTTGGTCGCCATCCGTTCACGAAATCCGTGCGTTTGTACGCGACGAGTTTTAGATGGTTGATATGTACGTTTTGTTGCCATAATAAAATCCTTTTGTGCCCCTATTTAATCACAGGTTTTGTAAAAACGCAACATTTTTATTTAGATTTTATTAATCCTAACTTTTTTAAGCCTTCTAAGGTCAGGTAGTATACAAATAGGGCCGTAAAAAGTTTCCAAAACGGTAAAAACATAATTTATCCTTTTATTTTGTATGTTGGCGTGCATTGGTCATAACTTTTTTGCGAAAAGCAATGCAGCTTTCTAATGTTTTTAAATATATTTGCATCAATTGTGCTTGTGTTCTCATGATATAATTGCCATTGCGGTAATGTTTTATCAGATATCTAAGCTCTTTTTGTGTTTCTTTAAACATATTTTTTTGTTCTGGCATCATAGGTCATATGGTATCACAAAAGGATGTTTTGTCAACGCGTTTTTTAGGGTTTATGTCTTGACCAAAAGTTAAAAAATTTGCTATTCTTTACTTGTTAAAAATAAGGGATTTTCTAGTATGTCAGAAACAAATAATATCAACGAGATTAATGAGATAAAAATACCGCAGTCTTCTTTGGAACACGAAATGCGGACAAGTTTTTTGGATTATGCTATGTCGGTCATTGTAGACCGTGCATTGCCGGATGTCCGTGACGGTTGTAAGCCTGTTCATCGTCGTATTTTGTATGTTATGAATGATGTTGCGCCGGCAAATAAAGCCACAGTAAAATCAGCGCGTATAGTCGGTGATGTTATGGGTAAATATCATCCGCATGGGGATAGTTCTATTTACGAGGCTATGGTTCGTATGGGACAAGATTTCTCTATGGGTGAAATGTTGGTCCAGGGGCAAGGTAACTTTGGGTCTCGTGACGGTGATAAGGCGGCGGCTATGCGTTATACCGAGGCACGCCTTTCTAAACTTGGGGCGTCCATGATGGACGATATGGAAAAGGATACTGTAGATTGGCAGCCGAATTTTGACGGTACTTTGCAAGAACCTGTTGTTTTACCAACTAAATTTCCTAACTTTTTGGTTAATGGCGGTTCGGGTATCGCGGTTGGTATGGCAACCAATGTCCCGACATATAATTTAGGTGAAATTTGTAACGGTATTTTAGCAATATTAAACAATCCGCAACTTACAGATGATGAACTGTTTGAAATTATTCCTGGACCAGATTTTCCAACGGGGGCCATTGTAATGGGGCGTGCCGGTGCATATAAGGCGCATACTACGGGACGTGGTTCAATCATTGTGCGGGCTAAAACGCATATGGAGACATTCCACGATCATCAGGCCATTGTGGTTGATGAAATACCTTATCAGGTGAATAAGTCTCAATTAATTATGAAAATTGCAGAGTTAAGCAAAGAGAAACGTATAGAGGGTATTTCTGAAATTCGAGACGAGTCTTCTAAAGAGGGCTTGCGTATAGTCATTGAATTAAAACGTGACGCTATAGCAGATGTTGTATTGAACCATATGTTTCAATATACAGAAATGCAGACGAATTTTCCTGTAAATATGATGGCGTTGAATCGTGGGCGTCCGATGTTGTTTAACGTTCGTGGGGTCTTAGACGCGTTTATAGACTTTAGGTGTGAAGTTATTCGCCGCCGTACGATATTCGATTTGAATAAGGCGCGTAATCGTGCGCATACTTTGCTTGGGTTGTCTGTTGCTGTTGGAAACTTGGACGAAGTAATTGAATTGATTAAATCTAGTGCTAATCCAGATGCAGCGCGTGAAGCCTTGGTATCTCGCGGTTGGCGTGCGTCGGATATCGAAAACTATATTCAGTTGATTGATGATCCAAATACGGAATATAAGGATGGCATGTTTTACATGTCCGAAGATCAAGCACGTGCAATTTTGGAACTGCAGTTACATCGTTTAACCGGATTGGAACGTGATAAGTTACATGAAGATTTAGTAGAATTAGGTGCCCAGATAAAAGATTTGTTAGATATATTGGGCAGTCATGAGCGGATAATTCAAATTATTCGTGATGAAACGGCCATGGTGCGTGATAATTGGGCCAGCCCACGTCGTACAGAAATTTCTGACGCAGAAATAGATATCGATATAGAAGATTTAATCGCGCGTGAAGATATGGTTGTTACAGTTTCTAATACCGGTTATATAAAGCGTGTATCATTGGATACATACCGCGCTCAGAAACGTGGGGGTAAAGGCCGTAATGCGATGACAACAAAGGATGATGACTATGTTGTGCAGGTGTTTGTAGCAAATACTCATACGCCATTATTGTTCTTTAGTTCCAAAGGTCTGTGTTATAAACTTAAAACTTACAAGTTACCAGAAGCTGCAGCGGCGGCCAAAGGGCGTCCGCTTGTAAATTTGCTGCCGTTGGAAAACGGTGAAACAATAACAGCGATACTGCCGGTGCCGGAAGAAGATGTTGAACGTGTGCGTGCATCTGGTAAAGAGCATTTCTTAATGTTTGCTACAGCATCTGGTACCGTTCGTCGCAATCGTATGTCCGACTTTGATTCTATTCGTGCAAACGGAAAGATTGCTATGAAGTTGGACGAAGGTGATTCTTTAATTTCTGTATTACCATGTAATGAGGATCAAGATGTTTTCTTGGCGACTTATCGCGGTCGCTGTATTCGTTTCCCGGTTCCGGAAATTCGTGTTTTTGCGGGACGTAACTCAACAGGTGTGCGTGGAATGACTCTTGGCAAGGACGATCGCATTATCGGAATGGCTATGTTAAATCATGGAGAATCTGATGCGGCAGTTCGTGCGGCGTATATAAAACAAAGTCGTGCAGCACGTCGTGCAGAAACGGGTATAGAAGAAGAATCTGACGGTGAAGAAGAGGCAACATCTTTGGTATTAGATGATGCAAAAATGCAGGAGTTGGCGGCAAGCGAAGAGTTTATCTTAACCATATCTGAAAACGGTTTCGGTAAACGCACAAGTTCTTATGAATACCGTACGACTCATCGTGGTGGTGGTGGATTCACAAACATTAAACTTGGTGGAAAGAATACCGCTGTTGCTGGATCGTTCCCTGTTGAAGACAATAATGATATCATTATGGTAACAGATGGCGGTAAAATAATTCGTACGCCTGTAAAAGACGTTCGTATTGCGGGACGTGCTACGTCTGGGGTTACTTTGTTCCGTACCGCTGAAAATGAAAGAGTTGTATCTGCTATTTCCATTTTAAGTGATGAAGGGGAAGAAGCAGAAGTGGATGCCGATGTCGCCGAACAAGAGACAACAGGAAACTAAAAAAGGAAGCCGATATGGATAACGAATATTTTGCGTCTATAAACGAAGTATCAAAACGTTTGTCCGTACCGGCGCATACTTTGCGTTATTGGGAAAAGCAATTTCCTGTTGCAATTCGACCGACGACTGGCGCAGGAGGACGGCGTTACTATCGCGCAGAAACTGTTGACCGGTTGGTTGTAATTCGTGATTTGCTGTATAAACACGGATTAACAATTGCCGGTGTAAAAAAGTTACTGCGTGACGGTAATTTGCCGGCGTCCGCAGATGAGTTCACTGGCGTCGCTGGTGGTACAACAATTAATCATGAAATACAAGGCTCAACAAACATTGATTCAAAACAGATTGATTTGGCTATAAGTATTTTGGAACAGGCGAAAGGTTTGATTAATAATAATTAAAAATATAAAAAACGCCCAAAAAAAGGCGCTTTTTATTTACTATTTTGTTGTTGTTTTTGTTGCAACAACATTAAACGTTTTTCACGAAGTTTGATAATTTTTTTGTTTCTATCTATACGTATTTGTAGCCAATTTTCACGTAATCTTTGACTTATAGGAATTTGCAATATGGCTTCACGTAAAGCACTATCTTGCTGTAGTTCGTAAAGACGTGAATACTTCTCTGATATCATGTTATCTGCGGCAAACATTTCTGGTTTATTACTTATGTATTCACCACGTAAATATTCACCCAAAGAATCAAGTTTTGATTCTAATTTTAAGTACTCTGTACTGTTATATGAATCGTAACCTTGATCAGACAGTTTGTTTAGTTTTTTCGATAAATTTTTGTACTGGGGATCCGTATATAAAGTATCCATGCTTCTTTGCGCCAGACTGTCGCGAGTATATATATAATCACATTCAGCATGGTAAATTCTTTGACGTTGTTTGTACAGTTCTTCTGATGGGTCCTTTGGTACTTTATAATTTAACACTGGTAAAACACAGCATAAGGCCGGTATCGAAATACCCACGACTATTTTCATGGCGGCATTACCGATATTAGCTATCTTTGTTTTATTAAATTGCATATCAAAACCCCTTGGTTATAAATACACTATAGTACAAAATTATATATTGTCAACTATTGTGTTGTCTGGGGAATTTTTTTGGCAGTCCCAACGGAAATCGAACCCGTGTTTTCAGAATGAGAATCTGACGTCCTAGACCGCTAGACGATGGGACCAAACAGCCGTATTTTACAGGTTGATTTATAAAATATCAATGTTTTTATTGCAAAAAAACAAAAGGTATTATAAATTTTTTAATCGTATGGGGAATATGATATGAAATATAAACCAAACTTAAATTTGTTAGATGATTTTTCAGACATAAAACAGCATGTCAATTACCCAATGGTCGCAGTATTTGAATTTGCAGGAAAAAAATTAATATATGTCGGGACTAAGCATAATTCACAGGCGAATAGAGTACCAAAATCATTTGATGCGATAAATTATTGTTTTGATAATTTTGATATTGATTTTATCGTTACAGAATGTGCTCATACTCATAAATTAAAAGATTATGAATCTTTGTTATATCAGCCTGGTATGAACGAATTAATATATGCACCTTTAATAGGAAAGCAAAATAATATAAGTTATAAATTTATTGATGCTGATGAAAAAGATTGGTTTGCAGACGTGGTAAGTATTGACGAAAAATATATAAAAATAATGCAGGTATTTTTTGTCCTAAACGATGCATATAAATATAAACAAATATTTACTGAAAACTTTTCTATACAGCGTTCAATTGATAATGTCGTGTATAAGTTTTGGAAAGATGGCTATCCTGCGCCGATGAATCAGGCTAAATTTCAAGCATTCTTTAGAAAAAATTTTGGTTTCAATGTAACTGACGATAATCTTAGCGATCTTTTAAAAGATAACCCTGAATGGAACGCTCCAGATAAAAACGGAAATATTATTAATAAAGCATGGTCGTATATAAATATGTATTCTCGAGATAAGAAAATGGTTTGTGAGATTTTTAATGCCATGAATAAATATAAGTGTGTTATGGCTACAATAGGGGCGGGCCATTTTGACAATCAAAGGCGTGTTTTAGAAAGTTCTTTTGGTAAACCATTGTTGCTATATAAATTTCCAAAAAGTTCTAGACGGGATAAGATTAAGTAAAAGATTAAACATGTGTTTTCCTTACGATATGGTGGATAAATATCGTTGCAGAAAACAATCTGTTGTGATATCCTTCTAAATAAATAAAAGAGGTAAAAATGAAAAAAATATTATTTGTTACATTGTTGTGCTCGCCGTTAATTGCATGTTCTAGTAACGATAAAGACGCTCAGCAATGTATTGATAAAATAGTTGAACTTACAAGTGTTTCTAGAATTTGCGATCAACCAGTTGGTGATAATGGTGTAGATTTTGTTGTAGATGGAAAAACGCAACATTATACCAAACAAGAAGCAGAAGAAAAGGGGATTTTTGCTTGTTCAGAGCCCGCAAAATATGCAGTTGTTGTCAGAGATTATGGTATGCTTTCGCAAGAAGATGCATTAGCAATATCTGAAAATTGGAATTACGATGATATAAAACTTTATAATAATGAAGATAATGTAATACAAGAGTATGAAAAAGATGCATGCGAGGTTTTAGATCGATTGAATAAATTTATTTCAGAAAATAAAAAATAAATTTTATTTACTTTATTAAAAAACTCGCCAAAATGACGAGTTTTTTATTTTGAGTATTTATCTGGAATGAGAATATCCTGCAAGTAAATGTGTAGTTATCTTAATATGTTTTCTCTTGTCTTAATATATAAATTTTAGAACCAAGCAATATCATTATCAGTACTTAGCAAAATAAAACCGCCACAAAGGGCGGTTTAATTTTTGGTTGGGGCGCACGGATTCGAACCATGATAAAGAGAACCAAAATCTCTTGTCCTACCATTAGACGACACCCCAAAAGTCTTTACGAATTATATATATCTTTTGCTGTTTTGCAATAACATTTTTCATTTTTTACATCGGCGTTCAAAAAAATATGTATTTTACCCTTGATTTTAATTTATTAAAACTTATAATTATTAAAATTTTTAATGATTTTGTACTTTTAATCTAAAAAAGAGGTTAAAATGTCTAGAAGAGAATTTATAAACTTATTGGAATCAAATATATTTATATTAGATAGGTTGTCTGGCAGATTAAAAAAAGATCCTAATCTTTTATCTGGCTATCCTCGTCAGCAGTTAAGTATTCTTGTACGTTTACATATTGGAGGTCCCGCAAAACTTAAAGATATTGCACACCGTGAAATGGTGACGACCCCTAATTTATGCGCCGCATTTAGAAAGTTAGAACGAGATGGGTTGGTTTCTCGTAGAATTGACGAAAAAGACAGGCGTAATACTTGGTATTCTGTAACGCGTACTGGTGAAAAAATTGCTTTACAGGCAATTGAAACTATGCGTGGAATGATAGATAAGCTTTTTTCTACGCTATCTCGTACAGATGAAGATGCTTTGACTAAATCGTTAAAAACGATAAATCAAATTTTAACAAAAATGGAGTTAGCAAATGCGTAAGATTGGTTTTGGCGCATGTGTTTTATGTGTTGCGTTATCTATAAATAACGTTTATGCAATGGATTTATCTTTGGACAATGCGGTTGATATGATTTTGTCTGAATCGCAAGACTTAAAGAAAGCGCAGGCGAATGTAAAAAAAGCGGCGGCGTCTTTAGATGCTGTTAATGCTAATCGTTGGTTCAACGTAGAAGGATCTATTTCATATATGAATTTGTTGGATATAAAAAATCCTACTAAATCATATACAATTGACTTATCTCCAGAAATCGCTGGGTTAGTTGCAAGTTTTACGGGAGAAATGTCAGATTCTTATGAGATACCAGATAATATTGTTTTAGCCGGTGTGACGGTTACGCAACCTATATATACATTTGGGAAAATAGGTAACGCTGTTAAAGGTGTAAAATCTGCCATTAAAATGGCCGAGGCTGGTCAAGAAGTAACCCGTCGCGAAGTTCGATATAGTGCAGCTGATATATACTGGACCGCAAAAATGACGGATAAAATCGTAGAAATTTCAAAACAAGATTTAAATTCTGCACGTGCTGCGCGTAAGAGCTTAACATCTGCTGGACGGGCCAACCGTAGTAATTTAGTTAAAATTGAATCAGATATAGCGACCAAAGAAATAAATTTGTCTAATGCGGAGTTTAATCGTGATACAGCGCATAGAATGTTAAAAATATTGGCAGGAATTGATATTAACGAAGAGTTAAATTTAACTGATGAATTCCCTGAAAGTTTTCCAGATTTGAATGCAGGCCCTTTAAAAACAACTCCGCAATGGGATGTGTTAAATGAACAGGTTCAAATGTATGAACGTAATGCTAAATCAAAGCGCGCAGGTGCTTTACCGACATTAGCTGCCACAGCGTCATATAATTATATCGCCTTTGATAAAGATTTTGATAATATGTTTAACCGTAATAATACGCAATCAGCCTATTGGGGATTAGCATTACAGATTCCTATCTTTAGCGGTGGTGTGAATATGGCAAATGCAACAGTTGAAGCAATGAATGCTGAAGCCGCGCGCCAAGATTTAGATAAGGCGAAAAAAATGACCACAGAAGAATATACTCGTGCAATTGATCAATATAATCATTTACGTGGTAATTTAGAAACTTTAAAAAATGCTCGTGATTTGGCGGCAAAAGCGTATGCCTTTTCTAGTGATCGTTTTGCTGCTGGCCAAACGTCGGCTATAGAATTATCAGAAGTATCTGCAGGGTTGTATCAATTGGATATGGCTTTGTTAAGCGCAAAATACAATATTTTAATGTCAGCAGAATCTATAAGAAAATTAGGTGAATAGAAATGGAAAAAATACGTCAAAAAATAAAAACGAAAGAATTTAAAAACGTTATGTATGCTGTATGTATAGCGGCGTTGTTGGGTTGGATCGTTTTTAGGTTTACAGCAATTGGTTCAGAAAATGCACTTGCTGTATTTAATCAATCTCGCTATGCCGCTGATGTTGGTGCACCAGTATACGCGATTGAAATGAAACGTGAATCTGGGATTTTACGTGAACCAATAGAAGTAAAAAATAATCGTGCATTGGTATCTTCTGCTCGTGTAGGAAAGTTACGGTCTGGACAGAAAGTTGGTGATGGAAAAATAGTTTCTGTTTCGAAAGATATAGATCTGAATACAGGTATGCATGTTGTGCAAACAAAGAATGTTGATGATGGTTTACAGTATGCTTTGTATCAGACAGATGGTTACTTCGTTCCTTTATATGCGATAAATGGAGATACTGTCATGATTTCTGAAAATGGTATCGCCACACCGCGAAAAATATCTATTGTTCGTCAAGATGCTCAAAATGCATTAATTGACGGACTGAAAGATGGTGATGTCGTTGTGCTATCAAAGGTAGATGCTGGCGCAAAAGTTCAAATAAAAAAATAGACCTTTGGATGGAGTTTTAAAATGTTAAAGTTTTTCGTACGCAGACCTGTTACAACTGTAATGTTCGTATTGTTTTGGGTGGTCTTGGGATTCGTATCTTTCCCGGCCATGAATATAGAGCGCACTCCAGCTGTTGATTTTCCAATGGTTACAGCAACCTTTATTTATCCTGGGGCCGCGTCATCAGAAATAGAATCACAGGTTATAAAGCGCGCAGAGGATGCTATATCAGAAGTTTCCGAATTAAAAAAATTAACTTCCCAGGCTTTTGAAAACGGTGGCTATGTTATGGCGGAATTTAACCTTGGGGTTGATGTTAATGATAAAGCAACGGAAGTTAAAACCAAGCTAGATTCGCTATTGTCAGAATTTCCAAGTGATATGGAACAACCTGTTGTAGAACGTTTAAATCCGTTAGAGGAATCTGTTATAGATATTGCAATAAGTGGTTCAGATTTACGTGACCTACAAGAATATGTTGATGATACTTTATCTAATAAAATTACTGGTATTACAGGTGTGGCAAGTGTCAGTGTTTTCGGCGGAGAAACGCGGGCCATTCGTATAGAATTGAATCCGGAATCTTTGGCTGCACGTGGTGCAACAATTATGGACGTTGTCGCTGCATTAGGTACGCACAATATGAATATCCCAGGTGGAAAAATTGAATTTGGTACGGATTCTTCAAACGTCAGATTTATAGGTGAATTTAGTAGTGTGGATGAAATTGCTAATTTACAACTGACCACGGCAGAAGGTCAACGATTTAAATTGAGCGACATCGCAACAGTTACAGATGCGGCACGTGATATTGAAAATGGTGCACGTTATAATGGAAAAAATGTAATTAT
>CALXQT010000015.1 GCA_944390835.1 uncultured Alphaproteobacteria bacterium
TCGCAGTATGAGCCAACAGGACATTCTTCTGGTTCACTTTCATCTGAACCACCTGGGCATACAACGCCATCTTGACATTTTGTACACGTTGCCGCTGCAGTGCCGTTGCCAGATGCTAGGTAACCTGCATCGCAAACCGCAGTATATGTACATGCCGGATACGAAGAACCATTGTAGTTAGATTTGCTAGAATCTGCTGTTAGTTTACCGCCAGTAATAGTTTTACCAGAGCAGGAAATATAACATTGATTTTCCGACGTTGCACCTGTATCAGATGTACCAGATAACGGACAAGGAGAAGCACATCCCTCGACCCCTACGGTTGCCAAACCTTCACCTGGGCAGAACTTACCTTCCGGACAAGGTACATTGGATGACCCATTATAATACATACCAGCTTGACATGCTATTGTTTTTTGAGACCAACATGCATATAATGTTGTGGCACCGTAAAAAGTCTTTTGATATACACCAGCTGTGCAACCAGCAGATTCTCCCCAACCAGTAAACGCATAATTTGTGCGAGTTAAACCACTGGACGGCAGGTTGCATAGAACCCCATGTTGACACTTTTGTATTGCATCACTTGTGCCACTTGAACCGTTAATTGAACCGGTACCGCCATTCTTATTCAAAGTAATTGAATATTCATCAGGTTCGCAAGCACCATCTGACATATGATAGCCAGAATTACATTGTGGTTGTTCGGCATTTCCAGGACAAGTCGCGTTTGGTATGCACGCAGCACAACCACTTCCAGAAATATAGTAATTTTCATTACATCCAAGGGCTTCACAAGTTACTTCCCCAGCTTTACTTACTGTTCCTTTGACAGAAGAGGAGTTTGGAACATCTGCTGTTGTGCAGTTACGATAGCACTTAGCATTAGTTTCGTCTTTACATACATCATAATTACCAAGCGTAAATCCTGTTACACTAGAGCAACTTTTACTACAAGCAGAGCACCCAGAACCGTTGGGGTATTGAGTAGACGCACAGCTACATGTTCCTGCCGCCTGTGGATTGTTTTCGCAAGCAGTCCATTGTGCTGTAAATACAATGTCCTTTGTGTATGTCCATGTTATTTGTCCTGGTTGCTTTATGGTTGTCCCGTCACTCCAGCCTGCGAATGTATAACCAGGTTTTGTACATGTATTTGTTGATATTACATATGATGCAGCATATTGCTGACTGGTTCCACCAGGCGCGTTGCCAGAACCTGTTCCGCAAGAATACGAAACCTCATAAGTTTGTGGAATACAAGAATCGTCTGTTTTTTGATAACCAGTTTCACAAGTAAATGTCATAGAGCATGTAGTTGGAACAGCATCACATGTGGTTGTGACTTGATTCATTGTACCTTCGGTTGTTTCTGATCCAATATTACATGTTGCAGAATGTGTTGGGCATGTTGGTCTATTACACGCAACAGAGCATGCTTTTGTACATTGCGTTTCCGATGTTGCACCAGCCGGAGATGAAAAGCCCGTCGCGCATGCAGGGCAGGTTTGCCCATCTTCACTATAGTGGTTAGCAGATGCTGTTACAGACTTTACTTCCTGCTGACAAGAATCATTATTGGTTTTACAACCTGATTTTATATTTCCGTCTTGTGTGCCATTGATGTTGGAATATGCAACGTAATCACAAGCTTCTATAGAACAAGTTTCACACGTTTTTGAGCTACATCCAGAAGGTAAAGAACATTCTATCTGTGATCCAGTCCACGCGCGTTTTTTTGTATTACTGTAACATTGTGTTATACCACCATCATTTCCGCCGTCTGAATTAGGATATGCAGATGGACATTTTTCGCAAGTCGTGCCGTTATCATAAAATCCGATTGTGGCGGTTACCGCAGCAGGTGTTTTTTGACAACTGGCATTATTAGTTGCACATCCGCTTTTTACAGTGCCATCACCTGTACCAGAGCTGTTAGAATAAGCAACGTATTCACACGAATCAATATAACAAGAATTCCATTCTGTTACGCTTACACAGTTCATTGGAATAGGACCGTTTTCTTGGGAACCAGTCCAAGCACGTTGCTTAGTATCACTATAACATTGTGTTATCAAGCCGGAGCTGGCTTCAGAATTAGGATATAAAGTAGGACATGATTTTATTCCCTGGTCTGTGGAAGATATTGTGAGAGTGCCGCCTTCGCAATAACTTCCTTCAGGACAAGCTGAACAAGACGTTTGGTTCGCTTTTAGATATGTTCCTGCAGAACAGGTTACGCTTGCACGAACACATACTTCGCCTGATACAACATTATAATCACCAGCCGATTGCCAATAACCATCAGGGCAACGACAGCTAGACGATGTATTACTACTAGAGGTTGTTGACTGCCATCCTGCTCCAGAAGGACAGGCTACACAGGAGTTGCCAACAGATAGTCCCCCAGACATATAATAGTTAGCATTACATCTTGTGTATTGTTTAGAATTCGGACATATGTAGCCGTCAGCAAGCAAATTGCTTGTAAACAAAGCAATAACTAAAGATGTAAAAATACCCAGAAAACAGCGACTTTTTCCCATACTTTCCTCTCTTTTATATTTTATTCTAGAAAAAATCGTATATATCACGCAAGAGAAAAATGACTTTTTAAAAATTTAATATATAAAAATAAAAAACACGCGATAAAAGCGTGTTTAATTTGTGGTGGGTTAGGTAGGACTTGAACCCACGACCAAAGCGTTATGAGCGCTCCGCTCTAACCAACTGAGCTACTAACCCACGGACGCCATTATATACCTTTTGATAAATCATGCAAGTAATTTTTATTTATATTCTTTATTTTTCTTTTTGGCTGTGTAAATATATAAAGCATGTCTGATTTAGTGCGTATTTTAAGTGATGAACAGGTAAAAGCATTTAATGCCATTGAACATAGTAATTCTAATTTACTTATTCTTGGACAAGCAGGAACTGGAAAATCTACTTTTGTGAATTATCTTAAAAGTGCTTCAAAAAAACGCATTATATGCGCATGTCCAACGGCAGTATCTGCATTAAACGTTGGTGGGCAAACGATACATTCTTTGTTTCAGATTCAACCGCGTGATTTTATAATTCCGGAATTACTAAAGCTAAAAGCGAAACCAAGAAACATACTAAATGCGGCAGATGTATTAATTATAGATGAAATATCTATGGTTGCTCCAGACTTGTTGGATGCCGTTGATATATTAGCCCGGATGGCACGACATAATAACGAACCGTTTGGAGGGTTACAAATCGTTGCAATAGGAGATTTGTTTCAACTGCCCCCAGTGATTACGCGTGACGCTATGGATTATTACCTTTCAGCATATGAGCATGAAAACGCATATTTTTTTGATAGCAACGCATATAAGAGAGCTAATTTTATACGATATGACTTCGATTTGGTTTATAGACAAAATGATAAAGCTCTGTTAGAAAATTTACGCAGATTACGAAATAATGATATTTCTGCACTAGATTTTTTTAATAACTGCAAAATTTCAGATAAAACAAGGTTAGAGAATGCAGTTATAATAACACCTTTTCGTATTGTCGCAGAACGAATAAACGCATCGAGATTAGCTCAAATAAACGCACCAGAAGTTTTATATACTGGGGAATTAACAGGGACGTTCCAAGAACGAGATGTGCCTGCACCTATGAATTTAACTTTAAAGGTTGGGGCTTTGGTGGTTTTTGTAAAAAACGGAGACAAGTGGTATAACGGCTCTATGGGAATCATACGTAATTTATCGGCACGTGAAATAGTAGTGGAATTATTAAATAAATCGCACGACGTAGTTTCCGTGAAACCAGAAACATGGAAAAAAATAGAATATGTTCGCGATGAAAACGATAGGTTGCAAGAGAACGAAGTCGGTAGTTTTAAACAGTTTCCTTTGAATCTGGGATATGCCATGACAATACACAAAGCCCAAGGAAAAACTTTGGACTGTGTTATAGTTGATATTTCACGTGGGGCATTTGCACATGGGCAGACATACGTAGCTTTGTCTAGAACGCGTAACGCTTCAGATATGCATGTTGCGGCACCTTTACATAGCCGTGATGTTATTTTTGATAATCGGGTTTTAGATTTTGTTGCCGCAAATCATGCAGCATAACTCTGTAGTATCTATCACCATTTTGCTTCAATTGATCAAAATCTACACCGTTTCCATCAGTCAACTTTTTTACTGATGTTGTAGATGTGCCATTTATTGCACCTTGGGCGGCACGAACAACTGCATTACGTTCGGCACCAAATATAATTTTTCCATCGTTTGTCAAAGGACAAACTACTTCTTCGGTTGGTAATATACATTTATTATCATGCTCTTGAAAAGGAATTTCGTATAGTCGTTGTGCAATGAATATATTTCCATGACTCTCGTCAAAATAAAGAGGTGATATTGTATTATCAGATGCGTTTTTATGAAGCCATTTAACAAACAAATTTTCGTGATCCAACATAAGGTTGTCTGTTGCAGATGAAAAAGAAATGGTAAAAAACTTTTGCTTGTTCAACGGGGCTAGGGGGCTGTGCTGAATTACCAGCATTTCTTTCTGAATTTTTTCTATTTCTTGTTTTGTATAGCCGATTTTTATCATTTCGTCATACATATAATTGGCTATTTGTAAAATTGTAGCGGCTCCTTGACAATGGGCATAAAATTTTATTTTTCTTATGTTATCAATGGCTTTATTAGCATCTATGCGTTCACCATTTTGGTCCAAAATTCTAGGTTGTATAAATATATTATATAAATGTTTGACATAATAAGGGATTGGTTCGTTTTCCAGCATTGCATGCAAAATAGAGTCATATCTTTGTTTCCCTGCAGGAGTCATTTTTATGTCTTTAACACGATGACCTGCAAGTCGAAATTGTTCCGTTCTTTCAATTTTAGAATCAATAGATCCGAATTCGTAAGCAATAGAATAAATATCTATATCTGATATGTTGTGCGTTTTTAACAGATAGTCAATTTGTTTTGCATAATAATTAGCACTTCTTTCTGTGTATGTTAAATCACCACCAAACACTACAAAGACAGGTCGATCCAAAGATACGACATCGGTGGCAATGTAACCATATGGAGCATCTTGACTAATTGGGACTCTTTTTATTATGTTTGCGTTGCTAAAAACATAAGGTTTATCGTTCATAATATTTTCTCCATTAATATAGCATCTACGTTTCCATAATATTTTGCGCGAACGGCAATCTGTGTATATCCATTGTGCTCATATAAAGTACGAGCAGCAATGTTATTATCCGCAACTTCTAGAAATATTTTTTTACCACCGCGATTTCTTACATCGTTTTCTACAAGGGTTAGTAAAGCGGTTGCAATTCCTGTGTTTCTAACATCTGGGTGGACACCAATAGTTATTATTTCTGCTTCATCAGCTATAACTCGCCAGACAACGAAGCTGTTTTGACTTGCAATAATATCGCATCCTGATTTTTTTAGATCCATAAAATCCTGCGCACTCCAGTTCTTGTCTGGGAAACATGCTTTATGAAGATCTTCTAGCTCTTTTAGCATTAGTGATTTTGTTCAGCATAACTGGGTCGTAAATACATAGGAACGACTGGCTCATTATTATTGTTTTGCAATTTGTTTTTGACGATCGATAACGCATAATGCAAATCAAATGGTTTGTGTCCAACGGTTCTAGCCCAATTCATTTGCTTTACTTCTACATCATCAATTGACATCGTACACGGGTTTAAACCTTTCGCAGCGACGAAAAAATCGCCACGCCCAGAATCTATTGCAACAAAAGTATCTGGATTTTCTTGTAAGTAAATTTCAAATGCGTTTATAGGAATTACAGGGATTTTCAACCCCATTCCTAATCCTTTGGCGTATGCTATCCCAAGGCGAATTCCTGTAAAACTTCCTGGGCCAGTTATTACACCTATCGCATTTAAATCTGACCAGCGGGCAGCATTTTCTTTTAAAAACTTTTCTGCTTCTATGGGCAGAGCTACCGATTGTTTGTCGGTATAGATACTTTTTATTTTATCATCTAATAAAAACTCTATCCCATTATTGATAGTGTTTATAATAAAAATCATCTGTTGTTTCCGTTTACACCGTACCGTTGTTTTTTTAGTAAATTATGAACTAATTTGGCAAAGATGCCGCTGGTCCGTAATATTTGGTTGTCTTCTTTTTTTAATTGCAACGTATAAGTCGCATGGCCCTCATAATGATAGTCCGGATACCTTTTTTCTGACATTACATGTATTCCATTTACATCAGTTTCATAAATTGTGCTAGTATAATAGTGACCGGAAGTAACGCTGGCGACATTTGTGCAAAGAATTTTATATATTTTATATTTCTGTAAAAGTTTCATATTATATTCCCTTTTTAGTTAATTAAGCCCTCGCGCTAAAACCGATTTTCTTTGACATGTTCAATGACTTGCGAATTGAAAGCAGGTCATCTATTTTTTGTCTTGTAAATTTCGTTTTAACGTCTTCTCCATCATGCTCTAGTAACGTACGTCTTAGCAAGGCCGTCAATTCACGTTGCAATTCACGTACCCCGTCTTCAGACGTATAATTACGTATTAAATAGCGTAAAGCGTCATCATCTATAACTATGTTATCAGGATTCCACCCAGTGTCATGCGCTGCACGTGCAATAAGATGTTCGCGTGCGATTTGTACTTTCTCGTCTTCACTGTATCCTGGAATTTCTATTATTTCCATACGGTCTTTTAAAGCATTAGACATATTTAAAGTATTCGCTGTTGCAATAAACAGAACATTGGATAAATCGAAATCTACTTCTAGATAATGATCACGAAAAGATTTGTTTTGTTCCGGATCTAAAATTTCCAGCATCGCGGATTCCGGATCACCACGCCAGTCACGCCCCATTTTATCAATTTCATCCAAAACGATTACTGGGTTATTGGTTTTGCAGCGCTTTAAGGCGTCCATGATTCTTCCCGTTTGTGCCCCGATATATGTTTTACGGTGCCCGCGGAAGTGCGCTTCATCTGAAACACCCCCAAGGGATATGCGTTGGTACTTTCGCCCCAAAGCTTCTGCGATAGACTTGCATAATGATGTTTTGCCCACGCCGGGCGCCCCCACGAAACACAGAATACTACCTTGGTTACCGCCGGTTTTTTTCATAACGGCTATGTGCTCTAAGATGCGTTCTTTAACACCTTGCATTCCAGAATGTTCTGAATCTAAAACAGTGCGAGCCGTTTTTAAATCAATTGGCGCTTGAGAAGCTTTGGCCCATGGCATAGAAAGTAATTCTTCTATATACGTTTTTAACAACCCACCTTCGTTTGACATAGGAGACATGCTGCGCATGCGTTTCCATTCTGACAGAGCCTTTTCTTTTGCGTCTTGTGACATTTCAGATCTTTCAATCCGTTTGCGCAGGTTTTCTGTGTCCATTTCCTCGCTGTCTTCACCCATTTCTTTCTGAATGGCGCGCATTTTTTCCTGTAATATTGCTTCGCGCCGACCGTTTTCCATCTGCTGATGAATGCGGCGGTTAATCGATTCTTCTATCTTTGCGGTTTCTGCCATAAGATTTATCTGTTCTAATAACAGCATGAGTTTTTCACGCCAAGACTGGGCCCGTAAAATACGTACAGCTTCATCGGTTTCAATGTCTGCCGATTGAATGACCGAGTCTATAAATGCGGCCATAGGATAGTTTTGAATGATTGCGCGCATTTTATCTAATTTGAATTTGCGAGCGGCCGATAAAGCCTGCATATTTTCCGCAACTTTATCTCGCAGGGCCAACGTTTGTTCAAAACTGCAATCATCCGTTATTTCAATCGGAGTCGTTTCAGCAGAAAACAACCCGTTTTCAACTGTTATATCAGACAAGTTAACCACGTCCGTAGTTCTGATTATTGCATGTAGCGTACCATCAGGCAGCCGCAGAACCTGGGCGATATCACCTATCGTACCAACATCATATAAATCACCAGAAGATACAGGATAAGACCAACTATGTTGAGGTGTTATAACTAATTTTTGATTAGATTTTGTGGCCTCTTCAATACAAGCAACAGACAAAGGATTGTCTATATATACAGGAACTGTCAGACCAGGATGGACGACAAGATCACGAAATGGTAAAATATAATTTCTCATAGTGATTGTAATATAGGACCTTTTGGAGGCTTTTTCAAGGGTTATAAAAAGCCCCTTTTGGGGCTTTGTTTAAATATAGTTAAACTTATGGAATTAACGACGACGTCCATTAAAGCTATTGTATTGTGCATTATTGCTGGAACGCTTTGATAAATAACGTGCGGCAATTAAAGCTAACCATTCAAAAACCAGCATTCCCATAAAGCTTAATTTTGTTTCCCATCCTGGTACCCAGCCCAGAATATAAACGATTTGTGCGATGAAAGAAATATATAAAACACCAAATACGCCTGTAAAGAATACTTTTTTTATTTTTCCGAACATATCTAAACCTTTTATTTTTTAATTTTAAAATTCCGGGTTTCTGTTGCCGGGCACCCGGTTGGCCCCGCAATAAGCTAAACGAGTATAATTAACAATTGCCAATCATACTCAACGCCATATTAGGCAGCCATTGCAAGGCGAACGTTGTCGTTCGCAGCGATTCTATCGCCATTCAGTTTTTATTTGGCTTTTAACGACGCCACGTCGGATTCAACCGATTTGCCTTTATTGCGCCTGTCGAAACTATGTCAGCCCCATAAATTTTATTGGTGGAGCTGTGGGGTACCGCCCCCCAGTCCAAAACGACTATTTCGCAACGGATTCAGAATCATCATCGCTTACGCGATAAATTAATTATAATATTTATGGTGGTAATTGCAAGTTTTTAAGTTATAATGGTTCAAAACAAAGCAATGAAACATGAAATTTTTAGATAAAGCTAAAATTCATATTAAAGCAGGCGATGGCGGTAACGGCAGCGCCAGTTTTCGTCGTGAAAAATATATAGAATTTGGTGGCCCAAATGGTGGCGATGGCGGACGGGGCGGGGATATAATTTTTCGTGCTGTTCCTAATGTAAATACATTAATAGACTATAGATATAAAACAAATTTTGTGGCCCAACGTGGCGAAAACGGCATGGGGAAAATGCGTACTGGTGCATCTGGTGAAAGTTTGGTTTTGCCTGTCCCAACAGGCACAGTTATTTTATCAGAAAATGAAGAAATTCAATATGCAGATTTAAACGTTGACGGAATGGAATATTTAGCGGCGCGCGGTGGAAACGGAGGATGGGGAAATTTACACTTTAAAAGTCCTACGAATCGTGCACCTCGTCAAGCAAATGACGGATTGCCCGGGGAAGAAAGAACCGTCGTTTTGCGGCTTAAATTGATTGCAGATATCGGTTTAGTTGGTTTCCCTAATGCGGGAAAGTCAACTTTGCTATCGGCGGTTACAGCGGCAAGACCGAAAATTGCAAATTATCCATTTACAACGTTAAATCCACAACTTGGTGTAATGTATGCGCATAAGCGCGAATTTGTTATGGTGGATTTGCCTGGATTAATCGAGGGGGCACATACCGGTGTGGGATTAGGTGATCGTTTCTTGGGGCATGCTGAAAGAACGAAATTAATTTTGCATGTAATTGACGGGACTGAACCTGATTGGGTTGTTCGTTATTCCGCTATACGTTACGAAATGGACTCTTATGGTGGCGATTTAATTCATAAACCAGAAATAGTTGTTATAAATAAAATGGATGCAATTTCTCCAGATGACTTAAAACAGCGTTTAAGCGATTTTAAAAAGTCTTTTGGAAGGAAAAAGAAACCTGAAATAATGGTAATAAGTGCCGCAGGAATGTTGGGAATAGGGGAGCTGATTTCTGCAATCGAGAAAAAATTTGTGGAAATAGAAAAAAATGAAAACTAGAAACCCTCTTTCTCAGCAAACGCTGGAACAAAAAAAACATCAGTATGATATAGATAGCGCAAATAATGTACTTGCGTATAAATCAGACAATACAACCATTCCTTTGCGATGCATTAAACCAGAAAACGTAGAGTTTATCGCTGGCTTGTGGCGTGTTCAGGACGTTTTTAATTATACGATTAGTCAAATTCGCGACAAAGAAATGGTACTAGGACAACGCATTGAGCATAATGAAAAAACATTTTTTGAATATTATAAAGCCGCTTCAGTCAACTATAATTGTTATGGCTTGTTGCCACTAAACTTTGATATGGTTGTTGCTAAGTATACAACAGATAAAGGCGAATATCTTGCTTATGGTCACACAGTTTCATCTGCAAGAGCATTTTTGGGAATACGATTGTATGACGAATATATGGACTTAATTCATAAAGAGGCCTGTAAAAACGTTATGCAAAAAGTCAGAAAATAACAACAAAACAACGAAGTATAAAAATTTGCTTTTTAAGGCATTTTTTGATAACATCGTGGACAGAAATCATAACTTATTAAAAGGAGAACTAAATGGCAGTATCATTAAAAGGTACACAGACCGAAAAGAACCTGCTGATTGCATTCGCAGGTGAGTCTCAGGCGCGTAATCGTTATAGCTTTTTTGCGTCTAAGGCAAAAGATGAAGGTTATCAGGCGATTTCTAAAATCTTTTTAGAAACAGCGGAACAAGAGCGCGAACATGCATCTCGTTTGTTCAAGTTCTTGGAAGGTGGTGATTTAGAAATTACAGCATCATATCCAGCAGGGAAAATCGGTACGACTTTGGAAAATTTGCAGGCGGCCGCATTTGGTGAACACGAAGAAAATACAGTTATGTATCCGAAGTTCGCACAAATTGCTGCACAAGAAGGTTTTGATGCAATCGCATCTGTTTTGAAGAACATCGGTTACGCAGAGCGTTATCATGAATCACGTTATCGTGCGTTGATTGAAGCGATTGAAACAGGTACTTTGTTCAAACATGACAAAATCGTTATGTGGCGCTGCACAAACTGTGGTATGTGGCACATTGGTACAGAGGCACCAAAAGTATGCCCGGCATGTTTGCATCCGCAGGGTTATTTCATCAGCGAAGGAACAATATCTCGCTGTGATACGAATGAAGGTTTCTGCGAATATGCAAAGATTGACGACTAATAAAAAAACCGCCTGAAAAGGCGGTTTTATTTTAAATCAGACCTGTTTTCATTTCGTTCCCTATATAGAACTTATACATCTTTGGAACAAAATGCAACAGAGCAAAATTTGGGTCGTCAGGCCCCGTAAAACCAAAGCGAGAATATTTATCCTTCCAATATTTATTTTTCTCGTTTTGGTCATCAATATTTTCCATTTGACCGAATAGACGTACCGCATGGCGATTGTCAGGATTAAAATAATATAAACAACAATTATTGTTCTTTTGCAGTTGCAGGTATTTAGGAGAATCTTTAATCGTTAAAAAGCGTAAATCAATTGTTTCAATATTCTGATTCATACCGTTCATAACGTGTCTTGTTTCTGGATAACCATCTGAACGGTTAGTACATAATTGTACGTCTTCGCAAGACTTTATGATTTCGATAATAGATTTAATTGTTTCGTTCATTTGTGTCTATCTCCATTTTATCAAGTATATCATCTAACATACGTAAAGCACTGTTCTGGCACGCACGTCCACGCCACGTCATCAATTCTTCACCTGTTTGCTGGTCTGCGATAGACATATTAAAGTTCCACCACCAAAAGCCATTAAATGGGCACCAAAACGGATTGAAGAATTCTTTTCTTTCAGTTACTTTGACAATATACTTTACATTTTCAGGAATTGTATAAGTATCTATTTCTATTTTCTCATCATCGTGTGCAAAATCATTGTTGTTTTTTGCTTTGCCGACGACGACAGTATAGCCGCGATCTTCCATTTTTTGTTTAACACTTTTTCGCATTCCATAACCACCACGATCAGCATAAAACGTCTGTGAAGGATTAATTGTATCCGGTTTAACATAAACACTATTACAAGCAGTTAATAATAAAATCATAAAAATAGAGTGACAAAACTTCATTATAAAATCCTTGTTTATAAGCATAGTCTACACAAGAAAACCGGTCAAAGACAAGTTTTTATTGTTAAACTCTTGCATTTAAGTTGTGCATATTTATAATACATGTGATTTGCACCCGTGGCTTAACTGGATAGAGCATCGCCCTCCGAAGGCGGGGATTGCGCGTTCGAATCGCGCCGGGTGCGCCAAATAACACCACGTTTTACGTGGCTTTTATTTTGATTGTGTCATATGGCTTAACCGCCAAAGGATGTGTTTACCTGCATTAGTTATATTGGCAATATTTTGTATCTTTTTATGGTTCAATTTTTCGCCTGTTTTAGATTCATAATAATCTATTAGGTCAAATATGTTGTAACCTAACTGCTGATATTTTGCCACCATCATACCAAACGCATAATTTTTATCTGCAATGCCGGCTTCATCCAAATCTAATATTGCCATTAGCTCGCCTTCGTCAGTTAAAATAACATTTTTCGGTGTTATACCGCAATGATATATACCTTTGTCTTTTTGATCACATTTATTTACCATATAAATAACACCTGAACATACTGTGGCAATAAAACTGTTATTAGTGTCTGTAATATTACTTTTAGCGACTTTACCTATCTTGCTATACTTTAACCCCTCAAGTTTTTCTGGAGACAAAGAGTTCATTTTTATAATGGCGTCAACTATATCATGATAAATTGATTGAACTTTGTTTCGAGATAAACCATTACCAATATGTTCGTATAGTGTTTTGCCAGGAAGCATAGGATAAACTTCCATCCACTGGTCGTGATAATTATACAGTTTTATCTCTGGTATTGTTATTCCACAAGACATTAAAGCCTTGCTAACCAGCTCGTTTTTTTGGGCTAATTCTTTATGATTAAATTTACATATAAAATTACCATCAATAGACTTAGCAATATAAACACTGCCAAGACTGCCTGGAACATTAGGGCGACTTACCTTATGAACATAAGGTATAGTTTCATGTATTGCGTTAAAGACCTGTAACTCAGTAAGCATAATGTATCACTTTTGTTGTCAAAAATATTTTATGTCAATTATACAAAAAGTCAAGTGAGGATATTTTATATTTTTTGGTCACGCTGAAGACAGGCCAACATAAAGTCATCCAGATCTCCATCCAGTACTGCTGCAGAATCGGTTTTTTCAACACCAGTTCGCACATCTTTAATTAACTGATATGGATACAGAACGTAGTTTCTGATCTGGCTGCCCCATTCAATTTTCTTTTGTTGGGCTAACACCGCATTTTCTTCTTCGGCACGCTTTTGCATCTCCAATTCATAAAGACGGCTACGCAGCATTTTCATTGCCATTTCTTTATTTTGAATTTGACTGCGTTCATTTTGACATGTAACAACCACACCTGTCGGCAAATGTGTTATGCGAACCGCGCTATCTGTTTTATTAACGTGTTGTCCGCCAGCCCCAGAAGAACGATATGTGTCTATACGTAAGTCTTTTTCATTTATCTCTATTTCAATAGAATCGTCTACATCTGGCCATACGTCAACAGAGGCGAAACTGGTTTGGCGTTTTCCATTTGCATTGAAAGGTGATATGCGAACTAAGCGATGCACCCCAATTTCGTTTTTTAACCAACCATATGCACGCTCCCCCACGACCCGATAAGTTATGTTTTTTATACCGGCGGTGTCACCAAGATGCTCTTCTATAACTTCATATTGGAAACCATGACGTTCTATCCAGCGAGTATACATTCTTGCCAACATTTGTGCCCAATCTTGGGCTTCTGTACCTCCGGCTCCAGCTTGAATAAACAAAAACGCACCATTATTATCTGCCGGATCACTGAATAGTGTAATAAACTTTGCCTTATTGGCGTCTGCGGCTAGTTTTTCAATGGCTTTTATTACATCAGGATCATCAGGTGCAAGATCATATAAATCTGTTAGATTTTTGTATTCTGTTTCAAGTTCATTTAATTGATTCAAAGATTTTTCTAATCCAGATTTCTTTTGTAATAGTGCACGGGCATTGTCGGGGTTATTCCATAAGGCTGGATCATTAGTTTGTTCAGTTAGGACAGAGATTTGCTGTTTCAGTTTTTCTGGGTCAAAGGAACCCCCTTACGGCAGAAATGTCGTTAGAAATTTGAGAAAGAGTTTCATTGACCATAATCATGGTTTAATATATTAGCAATTTATTAAGCCAAATCAATATTTTTATATTTTATTCATAAATGAACGATTGCCTTTGTTTTCATAATATGTTAAAATTTCTCTAACGAGAGGGGATTCAAATATGAAAAAAACGTTTATTGCTTTTGGTTTTATGGCGTGTTTCTGTGCATCTGGTGCTTTTGCTGTATCTGCGGGAACTGTTGCCACAGACTCTGTTTCGCGTGGTACAGCATCATATTCTACGTCTGGAACCGCAAATACAGTCAATCGTGGATATCAGGGTTTGGCTAACGCATATCTGCAAAATCAGCGCAATACGTATTATTTGGTAACACAACCAGATGTTGATACTGCTTGTCGTACCAAAATATATAATTGTTTGGCAGAATATTGCGGTGACGTGACGGTTGTGCCGGGGCAACGCGAAAGTCGTTGCCAGTACGCCACAGAAAGCGATTTATACAATTACGCAATGTTATGTTTGCAAAAAGATAATTCTATATTATTGCCTCAATATAATACGGCAACTGGTACTGGCGGTTTAAATACTGCAGCAAGATTATGCCCGCAATACGTACAGCAAGAAGTTATGTCTTATTTATCTATGGCTAACATGGCGGAAGAGTTATCGAAGTCTCATAGCGATTTATGCTTACAACGTCGTCAGGAATTAGAAGCGGCAATGGCATGCCATGCTGTAGCATTGGCTTATGGAAACGAAACGACCAGTATGTTAACTACTCAGCTAACGGATGCTTGTGGTGCCGGCGTTCCTGGTGGATCTGCAGAAATGGTTACGCGTTTTGCAAACGCGGGTAACGTTGGGGCAAATGTATGGGGCTGGGCCGAAAAGATTCTAAATCTTGACATGAATCAAAAGGGTGAAGACTGGCAAATGGCAGTGGACTCGGTTTTGGCTAGTTATACCAATCGTATGAATTTAGCCTGTGGTGACAATTTGCAAATTAATGCCGCTTCAACTTCAACGTCAGGATCTTCGCAGCCATCTACGTTACAAACAGTTGCGGCATTGGCAACGGGTGTCGCTTTTCCGACGGCTCAAGTAAATGTTGAAAATCCATATGAAAACCAAAGTTTATATATGGAGTTGACTACTTTGTCCAATGTTTATGACTATAATACAGCATATCAACTGGTACAGGCAGCAATGAGCAGTCCTGTTACAACACAAAACGACTTTTTAACTACCGCCCAATTAAGCTCTATGCAAAATGCATATATTCGTGGAACAAAAGTGTTCATTATTCGCGATAGTGTGCGTTGCTTTATTGTTCCTGTGCAAACTATGACAACGCAGGAATCTAATTTAGTAGCGCAAACATTTGCTAGTTGTATAAGCCGGTAATAAAAAGTATAATCTGCCGCCCAAAAGGGCGGTTTTTATTCCCCATAAAACTTGAATGGGGAGCTTTTTTTTGATATAATATTTCCAAATGCAAATCACTAGACGAACCGTTTTAAAAATTTCTGGCCTGTCGGCATGTATTGCTATGGTGTTGCCGCGTGTTGCTTTTGCAGCGCGTAATTCTTTACATACGGTACGTACTGGATTACAGCCCGGAAATAAAACAAGGTTAGTTATAGAAACATCTGAAAGACCGTCTTACACTGTATCATATCCAACAAAGCAATTAGTTGTAACATTATCAAACACATCTGCAAACCATTCTTTGGCGCCTGCGATGGCGTCTGGAACGTTGGTTACAGCAATTACTCAGGTCCAATCTGGGGATAAATTGCAAATAATTGCAGATCTTGCGAAACCAATTGGCACGATTCCCCGGGAAAACATCATGTTATTAAGTCCAAATGGCGATAATGATTATCGACTAGTAATTGATTTTGCCGCAGATGCAAACGCTAAAACATCATCCGCTGTAACCGCTAGCACCACATCTACGGCAAAGAACCAAAATACTACTACATCATCCAAACAAAAATCAACACCTGTGCGAAAGTATACCGTTGTAATAGATGCTGGCCATGGTGGTAAAGATCCCGGTTGCATAGGTAAGGGCGGGACTAAAGAAAAAGTAGTAGTATTATCTGTGGCGAAAAAATTAAAAGATAAATTATCTGCGGCTGGGTTTAATGCCTATCTGACGCGTAGTGATGACACATATTTAAAGTTGGCACAACGTGCTGAAATCGGCGAGAAAAAACATGCGGATCTATTTCTGTCGCTTCATGCAAATGCTAACCCAAGTCGTTCAATGAAGGGTTTTTCTATATATACTTTGTCAGAAAAAGCATCTGATGAAGAGGCACAAAAACTAGCTGATGCAGAAAACGCGGCCGATAAAATAGATGTAAGTGGGTTTGAACAATTTGATAAAAATATCAGGATCGCTCTTTCTTCTTTGCAGCAACACGCGGTCGCAGCGATGTCCGTCGAATATGCCAACGGGTGTGCATCTCAATTTAAAAAAGCAAAAATAACTCAACAGCCTGGGCCTGATGTTAGACATGCACCTTTTGCGGTATTGCGTTCCACAGTACCGGGGGCTTTAATAGAGCTAGGGCACTTATCTAATGCTACGGAAGAAAGTCTTTTGAAATCATCTGCTCATCAGGATAAATTAGTCGCAGCTATTGTAAAATCAGTTCAAGCGTATGATTTTGATGTATAAAAATTAAGAAATAAGATTATGGCGGAGACGAAGGGATTCGAACCCTTGATACGGTTGCCCGTATACACGATTTCGAGTCGCGCGCATTCGACCACTCTGCCACGTCTCCAGTGCTGAGAAATTATACTGATTACAAATTGTTTTGCAAGGGATTATATTTGACTTTGAGCATCTTCTAATTAAAATATTCATCAATATGAAAACTTTTAACGAACAAGTTTATGATATCGTTGCCAGAATACCCGCAGGGCGAGTTGCAACATACGGACAAATTGCACGTATGATTGGTCGACCACGTATGGCACGCTTCGTTGGTTATGCTTCTAATAATAAAAGCAGTTGGCATTTACCATGGCACCGCGTTGTATTTAAAGATGGCAGTTTGTGTTCCGGGTATTTTGATGAACAATATCGTCTATTAAAGTCCGAAGGTATAAAGTTTGATAAAGAAAAAAAAGTAAAAATGGAAGATTTTCAATGGAATCCCGACAGAGATAATGCACCTATAGATATTAGAGATTTTCCATTGGTTTTTTAATAATGGGGGACAAGCCCCCGTTATTATTTTTTTATATTCTTTGAAGCAGCGTTGCTGTATAACTTGTTAAGTATAGTTTCATTTGGCATTTTTTTCATTGTTAAATACCAACTTTTTACGTCTAAATTTTTATCCTTATTTTTTAAACGTTCTTCCATTTCTTTTGTTGTTGATGGGGCGGGGATGACGACGTCTTTACCAGGTCGCCAATCTGCCGGCGTTGATATACCAAAAGAGTCGCTTGCTTGTAACGCAATTAAAACGCGTTTAATTTCATCAAAATTACGTCCAGTGGTTAAAGGATAATATAATATCGCTCTTATTACGCCTTTTGGATCTATAAAGAATACGGCTCGTACAGTTTTGTTGTCAGAAGCATGACTATGTATCATTCCGTATTTTTTAGCAACACTCATATTTATGTCATCTATTATAGGGAAGGTGATAGTCATATTTTTCCAATTGTTATATTCAATATTTTGTATTGATTCTATCCAAGCCAAATGACCGGTAAGAGTACCGACAGAAAGACCAATTATCTCTGTATTTAAGGCCTGTAATTCTGACAGTATGGATTGGAAAGTCATAAATTCTGTTGTACATACTGGCGTAAAATCCGCGGGATGAGAAAATAAAATTACCCATTTACCTGCGTAATCTCCTGGAAATTTAACAATCCCGTTTGTTGTATGAGCTACGAATTCGGGCGCAGCGTCTCCTATAAGGGGCATCTGTTGTAAAGATTCTTCCTGCATATTATATCTCCTTTAGTTGATAGAATTGGATTATATGCTAGGTCTAAGCCCTTTAGAACAGGTAGATAATCTTAAAAACTTTGTTCTTGATAAAATGCGTTTAGAATTTCATAATAAGTTCTAAACGAAAAGGGAAAACAAATGAAACGTTCTGATATTGTACGATCTATTCAAGTTCAATTTAAACATATGCGTGTATCTGATGCAGCAGCTATATTAGACACTGTCGCCGATCAGATGATAGAATCCGTTGCAAACGGCGACAGAATAGAGGTTCGTGGCTTCGGCACGTTTCAACCGCGCGCACGCGCAACAAAAATAGGTTATAATCCGTGCACTGGACAGCCCATGCATTTAGACGCAAGTACGACAATTTTGTTTAAACCTAGTCGTGAATTAACAAAAAAGATGAACGAGTGATAAAATGTTATTCGGAAAAAAATCTGGAATAAGAACGCATAATCGCGAAAGATATGATCGAATTCGTCGATTAATGTGGATAAAATGTGAATCTTGTGGTCGGTTAGTTTATTATAAAGATTACAAAACTAATCATTATATATGCCCACGTTGCGGTCGCGCATTTATTATGACGCCCAAACAGCGATTTGATTTGTTGTTTGATAAC